>NZ_JANPGM010000373.1:0-10490 GCF_031423935.1 Chamaesiphon sp. VAR_69_metabat_338 | reverse complement strand
AGTTGGAGTGGCGATTTTCTTGACTGAAAACTTTTTAAAGCCAAATATTCTCCAACCGATCGCGTTTACGATCGAACTCTTAGCCGCAGTGCCGAGTGTAGTTTATGGTTTGTGGGGTTTATTCGTGTTTTTGCCAGCACTCAAACCCACATTCCAAGGGCTGCATAACTACTTTGGTTGGATTCCCATGTTCTCGACCGAGCCGAGCGGACGGCAGCTATTTGGGGCGTCACTAGTACTGGCAATCATGATTCTGCCGACGATTATTGCGATCTCCCGCGATACGCTCAACTCCTTGCCACCCAAGCTCCGGCAAGGAGCCTACGGTTTGGGGGCGACGCGGTGGGAAACCATCGTGCGGGTGCTATTACCAGCAGCTCTATCGGGGATTATCGGTTCGGTAATGTTGGCATTAGGGCGGGCTTTGGGTGAAACGATGGCACTGGCAATGCTGGTAGGGAATGCCAATCAGGTCAATATCTCGTGGTTGTCGCCTGCTTCGACGCTCTCTTCGCTGATTGCCAATCAATTTGGTGAAGCCAGCGGTCTTCAGAAGTCGTCGTTGTTTTATGAGGCTTTGATTTTGATGGTTTTAACTTTGGTGGTGAATGTTCTGGCTCAGCTACTGGTCAGTCGTTTTCAGCAGGTGGAGTAATTTGCACGATAGCTCGTGTGTTCTAGGTGAGGCGGTAGGCGATATATACTTGTGTGATGCGAGTTTTGCTGGTGAGGATAAAACCCGGATCTGGGGGTTCCGACCCCCAGACCCCCCGTTGAGGAGGCGGGGTGCCGCCCCTCAAACTCCCCTGCACAATGTTCGATCTGTGTGAAGCGGGGTGGGGGTCGTAATGACGATTACCTACGGTAGGCTTCGCCAACGCACAATGGATAGATCTGGGGGTGCCCACCCCCAGACCCCCCCGCGGAGGCAAGAGTGATTTATTTGTTACTGGGCGTAGGTTGTCAGGATAAGGGGCAGATAGTTTCGATCGCACAGTTGACAGTTTTTATCTAGGAAGTACCAAAATAAAGATTGAAATCGATCGCCAACACGACAAAGAGGCTGTCACAGGAATTGTGACAGCCTCTTTTTATAGCAGTTGTCAAGCTTGTTAGGACACATCCCCGACTTCTCGAAGAAGTCGGGGATGTAGCAGTAATGGTCGAATTGTCCTAACAGCCTTGGCTATTGCTATAGATGGGAACGCGATTATTTAATTAGTTTAATCGTCGTACTCAGTTTTTGGCCGACCTTCCCTAGTGGTGCTAATGGTTTCCCGTCGCGCGATACTAGCAAGCCACCAGCATTATTGGTATTGATAGTTACTTGCTTGGTCGCAATCCAGCTCAGTTGCATTCCGGGCTGGAGATTGCCAGTAAACTTGGTAGTCCCGTCAATCCCGATTTGCGCCCAAGTGGGACTTTGAATCGAGATCCCAATTTTGACATCTGCCAATTTTGGCGATGGCTGCGAGTTTAGCGGTTGGATAGCAGCAATCCCCGTCTGTGGTGCTGGAGTTAGATTGCTAGGATCGATCGCTCGCGGTTTGACGGCTCGATCGAGTAATACAGATGTTAGCGCACTCAAGCAAATAATCGCCAGCGTGTAACCGAGATAAATTTGCCAAGGATTAAGCCGAATCGTCGGATTAAAGCCCGTCATCTGGAGTTTGGTAGTTGGCTCGAAGGTGGCTGCTTCTGGCTCCCAATGAGGTACCTGCGCTGAGACGGCAATCCCATTCAAACCGAGGCTCTCACTATAGCGTTTGACCAAGCCCTTGACGTATACAGGTTCGGGCAACATTTCCAGATGACCTTCTTCAATGGCTTGAAGCAATCGCGGTTGAATCCGCGTCCGGGCAGATAAATCCTCGATCGACAATTGCCGTTGCTGACGCAATTGCCGCAACTGCGAGCCGATCTCTTGCAACACCTCACTTGGCGTTGGTGGCTGGGGCGCGGGTTCGTTGACAATGGGTGTTGGCAAAGGACGAGGCTCTCGGGAAGAGATGACACTAGTGAAAATGCTAGTTAGTGAGAATTTAGAAAGTTTGAGCGTAGTAATGTGCTTGAGCGGTGCCAGTAGAGTCACGATCGCTGATTGTGGGGGTAGTGTTAAGGGATAATCGGGGGTGTTTGTTTGGGGATTGGGTGTTGGCAGTTGGCAGATTTACCTGGGTTAAGTAACTCTACATCTGCGCGATCCCCAGTAGATTGGAGAATGAGAAGTTCTGATAATTGCAGCTGGCGGTAAGAACCGACCGGCACTGGCACATCTCCATCAATGCTAATATTACCAATACTGGTACGATGAAGATGTAAAACTGGATGCGATAATCGATCTGCCACGCGTCTGATTTGCCGATTTCTGCCCTCTGTGAGGACAATTTTCAGCAAAGTTCGATCGGTTTGTTGTTTGACAACCTCAACTCGGGCGGGCAATGTAGATCGCCCATCCAAGTCGATTCCGTTTCGCCAAGCCACTAGGACTGAGGCGGAAGGGCGACCTTGTACCCAGACTGCATAGGTTTTAGCAATATGATGACGCGGGTGGGTCAGCCGAAATGTTAGTTCGCCATCATTGGTGAGTAACAACGCGCCACTGGAATCAATATCTAATCTACCTACTGGATGAATTCCTTCATCCACTCGCAGTTGTGGTGGTAGCAATTCCAATACTGTCGGACGACCTTGGGGGTCGGAACAGGTGGAGACTACACCGACTGGTTTATTGAGTAGCAAGTATATGTGCTCCGGTCTACTCTGTACTGCAATTAGTTTACCATCAACTTCAATTCGATCGGTAGCTGGTTCTGCTGTTTGTCCTAATATAGCTACTTCACCATTAACCCTCACTCGTCCAGCCAAGATTAACTGTTCCGCGTGCCGTCGGGAAGCAATCCCCCATTGAGATAGAATTTTTTGGAGCCGTGCGGCCATACGCTAGGGAATAGGGAGTAGGGAGTAGGGGATAGTAATCATATTGTAGGGTGCGTTACCGCAAAGCGTAACGCACCAAAGATAATAGCTCTGCTAGTTGAAGATCGAAAATGTCAAACATTCCACACCGTTAATCTAGTATTCACTGGCAAGTAGCGACTATTTACATGTAAACTCTTTTGCAGAAATATTACATATTTAAAAGAGCGACTCAATTGACTAATCAAACTAGAGGGATTGTGGGTTCGGTGCTAGCACCTGCTTGTCGGGTCTGGCTGCGATCGCAAGTATCTCATGTCGATGACCTCCAAGTAGAAATCGCTGGCGGCAGTCGGCAAATTTTGGGCGGCAGGATTCCACGAGTAGCTGTCGGGGCGGTAGGGGCGATCTACCAAGGCTTATCGTTGGGATCGATCGATCTGGTTGCTGAAGATATTCGGATTAATTTGCCTCAAGTCATCAAAGGTCAACCCTTATGCTTGCTCGCGCCGATTGGGGTGCTTGCTGATGTCAAATTCAGCGAACGCGATTTGCAGGCTTCTTTGGCTGCCCCTCTGCTCTCCCAAGCCATTACCGATCTGCTCGGTCAAATTCTAGCCACCGATCTCACACAGTCCAACTGGCAGATCGACTGGGAACGTCTGGAAATTGTCCCCCAAACCTTAATTTTACAAGGAAATCTTACCCTTGGCGATCGCACGGCACCGATCGAAATCGCGATGGGCATCGCCATTCACGATGGACATCTGCTCGACCTCGATCCCCTCAAAATTACCTGCGCGCTCGATCTCCCTGGCAAGGACATCACCAGTCACCAAATCGATCTCGGCTCCGATGTGGACATTACTCAACTCACCCTCCAAGCTGGCACACTTCACTGCCAAGGACGCATTCAAGTTAATCCATAAAATACCCCCTCCCCGCTCTCAAATTCTCCGTTTAACGATCGTAGCTCTAGCCACCCCCCAAATCGATCGAACCCTTCGCACCCGATCGATCGTCGATAATTGTTGCTGATAAAGCTGGCGCACAGAGCGGATCTTGTTGCCACCCGCCTCGATCGCTTGGCGGGATTCGATCGCCATCAACAGATCCCACTCCCGCTCCTGGCGATCGCACCAATTGGCGATGGCAACTATTTGTGTGCGCAACTTTAGCGTCAGGAGCGTCACGACGAAAATTACGATCGAGATCGCGCAATTGCCATAGACTACGGTACTAACTAAATCCCTCATCGCAATACCCCACCGACCGATCGGACTCGATCGAACTTTAACACCAAACAATGTTTGCCAATTTACTTGCCAAGTTTAGCACGATGGTGATATGATAATTGACGTACGCAACGCGCACAAACATAATCCTCGGTAGCTCAGTGGTAGAGCGGTCGACTGTTAATCGACTGGTCGCAAGTTCGAATCTTGCCCGGGGAGTAGTCAAAAATTAGATAGAGTATGGTTCCGAGCGATCGCCAGACGCATCGGCAAATCTTCATACATAGCTAGTATTCACAGTGTGGAAACAATCTGTTAGGATAACAGTCCATAGTGATTATTGTCGATCGCAATGTCGTGTAAATTATTGACACCTCAATCGTTGGCGTAAGCGCAAAGCGCAGGCGTTGCCAACGCGTTCGCGAAGCGTCTGCCTGCGCAGAAGCGTTTGCCTCAGCAAAAGCCTCCTGGAAAGGGAATCGTGACAATTAATCGCACCGATCCGAAAGTATCGAGACTACTAGTTTTATTTCTACTATACAAATGTTTAAATCGTCGATCGTTTCGATGGCACTCTTGGGTACAATCGCGCCCTTAATTGCCATTGCGCCCCAGCCAGCCCAAGCACTGCCAGAAGCTCAAATCATTGACAAACTTCAGAAAGTACCCGTATTTACGATCGCCAATAACACGGGAAATTTTCTCCAACAGAGTGTGACAGCAGCGGGGAAGACACGCACGATTATTCCGGTATTCATGGAAGCTAAAGATGCCGATGGTTTCTTTGACAAACTTAAAAAAGCTCGACCAGAGCAGGCTAAGGTTGCCAAAGTTACCCCCGTGCCACTGAGCGAGATTTACAAGCTCCAGATGGAATTGCAGAAAAAATCATCTGAAGTCAACTTCATCTTTTTTCCGACCGAGCAGCAACTCAAGAATGCCCAAATTCTCAAAAAACCGTATCAAGCCAACGCACTTTATCCAGTGCCGCTGTTCATGATTGCGATCGAGCAAAATGGGAAATTTTCCACAGTCCAGGAAAATAATTTAACACCACTATTTCTGAGCAAAAATCAAGCGCAACAGTGGTTAGATCGGGTCAAAAAGAAAGATGCCAAATTAGTGGCTAAAGCCCAGATCAAAGTTAATTATCTGCATGTCGTGATGGCTGATTTTAAGACCAAAAATTATGCCGGTCAACAGCAATTAGTCTTTGTCCCCTCTTTAGAAAGTATCGACAGTGCGCGCAAATTACAAGCAGCTCAACCGAAAACTCCTGCGAAAAAATAAATGGCGGTAGTGCGAATTACCGGACGGGAACTCTGGACGTGGCGCAAATGGGCACTCGACATCGCTACAGTTCGCGGTATTAGCGATCGAGAAGTTGATTGGTTGCTGCAATCGGTAGCCGATCTCGATCGATTGACGTTGCGGCTAGAATCGATTGCCGCCGATGGCTCGATCGAGATGAGCATACCACTCGATCGATTGTCGGCGTTATGGCTCGATCGGGTCGATCGGGATCGGCCAGTCCAGTATCTCATCGGCAAGACATTTTGGCGAGATTTCGAGCTGATTGTCTCCCCAGCGGTATTGATTCCGCGTCCGGAGACTGAGTCAATTATCGATATCGCGATCGAGTTTAGCAATAGTACTCAGCAACAAGGCATTTGGGTCGATTTGGGGACGGGTAGCGGCGCGATCGCGATCGGCTTGGCCAAGACGTTACTTAATGCGAGTATTTACGCTGTAGATTGCAGTCCCGCTGCTTTAGACATCGCCCGACTCAATGCGACGCAATTGGGTGTGCTCGATCGAATTCAGTTTAGCCACGGTAATTGGTGGTCGTCATTAACACCGCTCCAAGGCAAAGTAGCGGGAATGCTCTCCAATCCCCCCTATATTCCCTCTGCGGAGGTGCTCCAGCTCCAACCGGAGGTTGCGAACCACGAACCACATCTGGCGTTAGACGGCGGTAGCGATGGCTTAGATGCAATTCGGATTTTGGTGGATACGGCACCGACATACCTTCAGGCTGGTGGCCTGTGGCTGATAGAAATGATGGCGGGACAGGGTGCGGCAGTTGCCGACTTGTTGGCGCGACAGGGGAGTTATACAGATATTCAGATTATCGACGATTTGGCCGGACTCGATCGCTTTGCCTGCGCGAGATTACGCGACTAGTTGCCAGAAATCGAAAACACCCACCAGCACTGTGCTGGTGGGTGTTCTATTTGACTAAAATCTGCCTGTTTAAATTTTTAAATTAGACGCGACGTAAGTTGAGTAATTCTTTCGGCGAAGCTAGAAGATCGATCGCCACAAAGAAGATTTTACCTTGAGGATCGAGCAAGAACCGCCAAGCGATGTTCATGCCGACGCTGGCACCAAACCACGGCGTTTGGACTTTACCAGTCACTTTGACTTGCGTATAACCATCATCGATTTGTTCGACGACACCGCGTTCTGGTAACATTTTCAGGCCGACACATTCTTCCCGCATGTAAGTCAGGATGGCGGCTGGGCCGACAACGGGAGATTGGAATGGCGGCTGGAGCGCGCCTTCTTCGACAAACAGACTCGATGCCGCGATGAAGTCGAAGGCATTCATGTTGTCGATGTAGCTCAATACGGTATAGTTATCTACACCTTCGATCGCGGCCCGCGAACGATCTGCAAAAGCGCGAGGTGTAACCGAGGGAGCTTCCCGTTTGTCATAATCTTGACCGCGTGCGGGGTCAAAGCCCATGTTCACTACCGTATTCCGCAGGACGGTGATTTGTTGACCCGCATCGAGCTGCTTGATGGTATCGAGCAATTCACTTGCTTCTTTAGAAGGTACGTAGCCAGCCGGAATCGGCGCAACTAAGCCCTGTTTCATCATTTGACCCAGTTCGTACCAGAAACCGAGCTTGGTATTCATCCGAAAAGACGTAAAAGTTCGGCAAATAGGAGTATCGGTATGCATGGCCAGATCGGTCATCACCTGAGTCTGAGAGTCAGGTTGCATGGATTTGATCAAGTCGAGTAGCGGTTGTGCCAGTGCCATGCTGGCCGAGCCGGTAGCCGCAGGCGTAATTGTAATGCCCATCTCAGTGTAAGCGTACCAAAGTAACGCTAATTGGTCTTCGACACTGAGTTGGTCGAAAGCCGCAGTTACAGCGGGAACAGCATCAGCGATTAGAGTATTGGAAAAAATTGACTGGGCAGATTTTAGTGTAATAGACATAAGTGCTATGGCCCCAAGTAGGATAAATAGATATTTGCCAGGTTGTTTTTATAAAACTTTACCATTCGTTACAATACTATAACGATGCCTACCCAAAAAGCAAATTACCTGAATCGAGGTGGTAATGTGCCGTGAATCGGCTACAGATGTATGTTAATCGATCGCCGGTCGCTAAATTTCGAGGATTCATGAACAACCCGTCATTACAAATCGCATTGACAATTATCGGCTTGTGGACGATGAGCCTGTGGAGCTGCTTGCACCTTCAGCTCGATACTCTGCCGCCGCTGTGGCTAATCGGTGCGATCGGATGGCAAACTTGGCTGTATACGGGACTATTTATTACCGCTCACGATGCGATGCATGGCAGCATCCACCCATTGCCACAGATCGATCGGGCGATCGGGCGATTGTGTCTGTGGTTGTATGCTGGATTTGACTACTCGTTACTCGCCGCCAAGCATCATTTACATCATCAATATCCAGCGAGCGAACGCGATCCCGATTTTCACGATGGCACTGCTACCAATTTTTTGAGCTGGTACGCACATTTCGTCTGCGAACATTTTAGTTGGCCGCAAGCCATCAATTTGGTCTTGATGTTGGGGGTTTATGCCAGTATCTGTTATGGTGCGGCAGCGCATGGCGACGATCGTCAATCGCTGTTGTGGAGTATCGTCAACCCGATTGTCTTTTGGGCGATTCCTTCGCTGTTGAGTTCGCTGCAATTATTTTACTTTGGGACATTCCTACCCCACCGCGAACCGCCTGATGGCTACAGCAATTCTCACCGCGCTCGGACGATCGCCAGATCGCACTGGTGGTCGTTGCTGAGTTGTTATCATTTTGGCTACCATCAGGAACACCATCAATCGCCTTACATACCCTGGTGGCAGTTGTATCGATCGAGACAATCTTTGGAATAGTAACAAATTGTCAATAAGTATCCTTCGATCGAGAGATTTCTAGTTTTATGAGGTCGATCGAGCTACCATTTAACATGGTTGAGATCGGTAATTTCACGGCTATCGCTCGCAATCGATCGCCAGCCCATCAAAATAGTCAAACGTTCTTCAATATTTCTTAATAAATCGGGGTAAAATTAAGATATGTCGATCGGTGCTTGTGCTTAGCATAAAAAATCTCCCAGACAAGTGCCGGAAGACACCGCCGACTCTGGGTAATAAATAGCAGAATTACAGATATAAGGTAATTCATCCACAACTTCAACAGCCTTGAGCTGAATGAATCATGTTCGATCCTATCTCCGCACCTGTCATAGTTCGTGTTATTTCCAGTGCTTACCTTCTATCTACTTGCTTGTTATTGAGCTTTACCACCTGTGCTTGGTGGACGCTCTCCCATCTCGAACACCAAGACGATCGTTTCTCCAACTGGTTTGGTTAGGTCGATCGACATCGACGGCGAAAGATCGCCAAATGCTGATATAATTTAAAATCCTTGCTTCCTACCACCATCTGTGTGGCTATCGAGGCCAATTGTGTCCATAAGGAGAATCTGTGAGCGACAAATACGAAATCATGTACATTCTGCGTCCCGACTTATCGGACGAGCAGACCGACCAAGCGATCGCCAAATATCGCGAGATTATCGAAACCAACGGTGCTACTGACATCGAGATCCAGCAACGCGGCAAACGCCGTCTTGCCTACCCGATCGGCAAAAACCGCGACGGGATCTACGTCCAGGTCAACTACACTGGTTCTGGTAAAGAAATTGCCCCCTTGGAACGATCGATGCGCCTGAGCGAAGACGTCATCCGTTACTTGAGCCTCAAGCTCGAACCGCCCAAAAAAGCCGCCAAAGCAGCGGCTGCGGCACTAGCTGCTGAGAGTGCCACGTCAGCCTAGTCGTTACCTGAATATTCATATCTAATCACTTGAGCTAATAGCCCGCACCTGCGGGCTATTGTTTTGGAGATCGAAAAATAAATCTAGTCAGCCCAAACAGTAGACTGCTGGCAAAGTAGTGAAAACCCGATCGGTTCGAGTACTATTGACGGCAAAAATTCCCCCAGTTCAGCCCTGAGATCCCCAAACTTCGGCCAGCAATCTGATTATTTAGGATTGCCAAAAAATGTTCAGGAACTTATCAACGCCCAAACACTTCAATTAAAATGTAACTCAAGCCAAAATTCGATCGATTGGTTTCACACCTGGTTATATGACACCTCCACACATTCGCAGTAATTTTTACCCTTTATCTCGTTCGCTATTGCTGGGAATCATCACTAGCTGCTTAGGTATTTTAGTTGGGATCGTACCGGATTTCACCGCACCACAACCCAGCGCATATTTTAATAGCTCGGCACGAGCGGACGAGTTTAGCGACCCCGAGCTGCGTAACTATGCCTCTGCACTGCTGCAAATCGAACCAGCTCGCCAATCTGCATTAGCCCAAGTCAGCCGCGCTAATGGTGGCAATCTACCCAACCTAGTTTGCAATCAGCCCGCGACGATGGAAAGTTTAAATAGTGAAGCTAAATCGCTATTTGTTAAATACTGCAATCAATGCGAGAGTATTGCCGCTAGTCGGGGATTGAGTATCGAAAAATTCAATCAAATTACGCAAGCCGTGCGTGGTAATCCACAATTACAAAATCGCGTGCGGGGCTTTATGAGTAATTAGTAAACGATCGCAATTCGGTAGAACCGACGCTGCGCGAGCGAACTAATCTAGAAGGGGATACAATAGCAACGATCGTCTAGTGAGGTCAACTCTAACGTGTCCCAGGATTCTTCCTCTGCTGCAACTGCAATCGTACTTACCAACAGATTGGATCGTCATGGCGATCTTACGCATCTACCACCACCGCTAGTCCTCTCCTTAACTGCTGAGGAGCGCACCCGCAGCCGCCACAGCTTTATCGCAGCAGATAACACTAGCGTACACTTGCAACTACCACGGGGTACGATTCTTCAGCACGGGGATCTGCTCGCGTCCGCGACTGGTGAAACCTTAGTGCAAATAACCGCCAAGCCAGAGCAAGTTTTGACGCTCACTAGTGATGACACCCTAAAATTGTTACGCGCGGCTTACCATCTCGGCAATCGTCATGTCAGCCTGGAGATCTCACCGATGTATCT
>NZ_JANPGM010000372.1:0-6760 GCF_031423935.1 Chamaesiphon sp. VAR_69_metabat_338 | reverse complement strand
CCTCACTACTCACCGGCATGTTAGCTGCAAGCCTGCTGGCAGCTACCACCGCTCAAGCCCAGGAAAAAACTAACGATGCGGGTTTAGCAATTCAGCTTGGTAACGGCACGAGCATCGGTATTCAAGGCAAAATTGGCATCTCCAAAAACTTTTCACTGCGCCCAGAAATTTTCTTTGGCGGCAACGGTACTGCCGTAGAGAATGTCACCTACACCACGACTGGCCCCCTGCGGAATCCTACCGCATTTACGACCCCTACTTCGATTGTCGCACCAGCACTGTCTGGCCCCTTCACTTTAGATGTGCCACTGACGGTACCTACTAACGTGACAACGCCAACAACAATTGTTTTGGGCGGTAGGACATTTGCTGCTGGCTCAACAATTCCCGCTGGTACGATCGTTCCGGCTGGTACTAGCGTGCCGGCTGGCACAACAATTCCCGCCGGTCTGATTTTACCTGCTGGCACAACCGTACCTGCTGGCAGTGTCATTCCCGCAGGAATCACCATCCCGGCTGGATCGATCGGCAGCAGACTGACTCGCGGTGCTTCCTTTGGTTTGGCAGCTACCTATGATTTTCAGCTCGACTCAGAAGGTAAATCTACAGCTTATATCGGCCCCAAAGTTTCTTTTGCTTCGGCATCTGGTCCCGCCACGATTAATGGTGTCGATTTAGCAGGTTCTAATTTAGATGTCCGCGAAACTAAAATTGGTTTAGTTTTGGGTACTGATTATGCCATTTCCAACGATTTAACGATTGGTGCTAATCTCACTTACAACTTCTCTCGGAACACCAATGTTTCTGGTACTTACGGGATCATTGATGGTAGCGTTAGCGATTTTGCTCGCTCTGCTAGTGGTGGTAGCTCGTTAGATTTTGGGATTCGTGCGGCTTACAGATTTTAAATTGCTCGGTTAACAAAACAGGTGGAAAATACGAGCAGCAATTCAATATTGCTGCTTTTTACTCAGTTAGAAGGGAATCTCTGAAATTTAGAGTAGGGGCAATTCATGAATTGCCCCTACTCTAAATTTTAAAGGTAAATCATACCCTAGATCGGCAATGTCTGAAATTCCACTCGATCGAGCAAATTACACCGTCACCAGCAGAATTATAATGCCGCTGAAATTTACCATTCAAGATCTTGGCTAGAAGTTGCGCCTGTTTTGTCCCCGATCCGATCCGACTGGAAATTTGCCCGCAGCCATTATTTTCAATACTGAGTCGATAGACATCATCGATGACTTTGCCGATCAGTTGTAGTTTAGTTGCACCTTGGGCATATTTATCGACATTGCCGATCGCTTCTTCTAGAAATTGACATAATTGACGTTGGAGATCGACACTCAAACTATGTTCGTTTGGCACCTCTTGAAAATCAATAACTTTGATTTTCAAGTTAATTAAGTTCGGATGACGATCGCCGTAGACAACTTTATCGGCTACTAAATACAAGATTTCATTCAAAGGCATATTCATGTTCAGGCAATTGCCATTGCCTAGTACTAATATCTCTGAAGCTTTAACATCTCGATTCGCCAGAGGCGAGGCTCCGCCAACGAGATTAATTTGCAAAGCCTCGCCAATAGTCCGAATCTGCTGGTTGAGGTTGCCTAAACTGCGATCGATATCGGGTAGATCGATCGTCCCAGCTTTGACTGCTTGCAACAAGAGGCTTAATTCTTGCAATGGGCCATTATGAATAGCATTAAAAGTTTCTGAGATAGCTTGCGATCGTTGGCAATCGATCGTCAGTAATGATAATTCGCGTTGATAGAAAGAGATGATGATAGGTAGATAAACTATGAGGATTGCTGAGAATGTTAACCCGATCGACAGCCACCAACCAATTGAAAATAACAAGTAGACAATTAAGATAATGCCTGCGAAATATCCTAGTCCAATTACTAGAACATGCCAAAGTTTTGTATTGAATTTTAGTTTGGCGATCGCGATTCCAATGCCACTAGTAGCGATAAGTATCCACAAGCATTCTCCCCAAATCGGCACGGGTTGAATTGAGTTTCGCTCATTTAAGGCAGTCATAACTAGTTGACTGACAATCTGAGCATGATACTCAACACCATATATATTGCCATTAATTTCAGGATTATGAATGACCTGCGTATTTACAAAATCTTGCTTGGTCGTTGCAGTATAGCCAATTAGGACTATGCGATTTTCGAGATTGGGAATCTTACCAGCAAGCAGATCGGCTAATTTGACAGTTCTAAAAGCCGGATAAGCCTGACGATAATTTATGATGATATCGAAATATTTAGATCGATCTAAGCTATTGCTACTTTCGAGTGGATAAATAGAGTGCAGTCCTAAATTTAATCGATCGGGCGCGATCTGGATTTTGCTACTGTATTGACTTAAATACAGCCGTGCGATTTGAAAAGCAAAGGAGTATTTAGGGAGATCTAAAGCCAATCGATCCTTTTTAAAAACTGCCAAAGTAGCCCGACGCACAGCACCATCCAGATCCGGCTCGTAATCTCCAAAGCCGATCCGATCGGGTGGCAATCCTCGCGGTGCGGCTAATTCATCAGGGGGTAATATTTTCGCCAAACCGATGACATTTTCGCGCTCTCGATAAGCCGCAATTAACTGCGGATCGATCGCGCCATCCCGAATCAGATCGACACCAACAACACTAGCTTTAGCTGCTGTAATGAGATTAATTGCCTGGGCTAAAGTTCGATCGGTAATACTATTGCGATTCTCGTTTGGGGAGACTACGCCAATGGGTGAATTTGCTAGATCTGTTTCATCGATCGTTACAATGGTAATGCAATTGTCGATCGATTCAGCCGGACGCATCCTTAAGAGGAGATCGAGTGCTAGTAGATCCCATTGTTTGCTTGCACCACTCGCTCGCAAACCGATCGTTAAGCATAACGGTATGAGAAAATAGCTTAAGTAGCGAATTTTTGGGTAGCTAGATTGGAGGAAACGCAGATATGACATCGATCGATAATAGTGACTCTTTGAGTATCGAGCTTTCGTTCGCTTTTGTCACGGGTATTTTAAGCAAGTTACACGATCGTTTTCTACCCTTATCTGGATCGGAATCGATCGGTGACGATGAGATCGAACCTAATTCTCAAGTTGAGATCGAGATAAAATGACCAAGCAATATAACTTCTGGCTAATTATTACGGTTTTGACGATATTTACAGCTATTGTCAGCGTACCGATCGATATTTACCCGGCAACAGCCAGTCCTAAAAAACCGGATCGATCGATCTCTCCCGCTGATAAATTAATCTTTGTTTTTAATAGTAATAATAGCCCAGGTCGATCGACAGAGAATCGGAGTGGGATGCGGCGCACTAAAGTAGCTGGGAGTAGAGGCTGTGGTACCGAGATTGTGGCACTGATACCTCGATCTCATCTCGGCGTCACCATTTCAGATCGTCCGACCCTATGGTTTTATTTAGGAGCCAGTAACCGTGAGGTCGAATCGATCGAATTCACTGTATTTCCGTCGCACAATCCTGGCGATCGCACAACTTGGAGCGCACAAATATTGCCCAAAGATCGAAAACTTGAAACTGGACTACTGAAAGTAAAATATCCAGGTCGAGCTTTGAGAGCAGGTAACTATGAATGGGAATTTAATTATCAGCAAGCTGGTTGTAATAAACCCCAAACTTTAGCAGGATATCTCCAGAAAGAGACAAATTCACAGCTAGCATCGATCGACAACTCCCAGCAGCGATGGCGATCCTATGCTAAAAATGGGATCTGGCATGAATTATTAGATGAATTAATTTTGGGGCGACAACAGCCGCCGCAGAGTCAGTTTATTACAGATCTAAGATCTTTGTTTTTTGAATCTAAAGATGTCAACTATACATTAGCAACCGATGAAAACTCAATCGATCGAGATTTATCGGAAAAAATCGTCACTGCCAATGTAATTAAATGTTGTGAGTTAGTCAAAATAAAATAATTTTCATAAATTCAGATCGAATCATGGCAAACATTTTAATTATTGACGACCATCCCTTGATGTTAAGTAGCATCAAGCAGCTAGTTGAGATGCAATTTCCTGCTGCCACTATAACTACTGCTAGCACTGCATCCGTCGCCGATCGAGAGTTAGCAAATACCGATCGAGATTGGCAATTGGTTTTAGCAGATCTATCCATACCAGAAGATAATAAAGATCCCGCTCGATCGGAAACAGGATTGGCATTATTACGCAAAATCATGAAGCTGTATCCCGACCTAAATCTCATGGTGTACAGCAGCAATCTGAAAGTATTGGTGCAACTAAAGCATCAGATCGACAATCATCGCGGTGGCTTTACGATCGCGGATAAAACCGCAGAGCCGACAGAAGTGCGCCGCCGAATGCAGTATGCGATCGAAGGTATTACGCTTACCAAAGAAATTAGGAAAGGCTTAGAACTTAAACCCGAATGGTTGAGCACCTTGCAATTTGCCGATCGCGGCTTGCCAGATAAAGCGATCTCAGAACAATTAAATGTCACAGAACGTGCAGTCCGGCATTATTGGACAAAGGTGCAGGATGTCTTGGAAATCGATCGGGACAATCTCAATTTGCGAATCTTGACGTTGAATAGAGCGCGAGAGGTCGGCTTAATTGATTGATGCCGTTCTGATTACCAGGTCGGTTTGGTAAAGCATCCGCGCAAGCGAAATTTCAGGTGCCAAACAGTGCAAGCAATCTCGATCTTCCAGTTCTCGATCGGCCACTACCCAAATTACCGCCCAATCGCCGTCAGCAATAGCAACCGCGATCGGCTACAATTATTCATAGATATTTACAAAGATTCGTAAGTTTCTATCGCTTAGATCGGATCGTACTAGAGTCCTAACTCCCCAATTTATGAGCATTCCCATTCGCAACGTAGCCATCATCGCGCACGTAGACCACGGTAAAACGACCCTTGTTGATGCCCTTTTGAAACAATCTGGTGTTTTCCGCGAAGGTGAGGAAGTGCCGATTTGTGTAATGGACTCCAACGACATCGAGCGCGAGCGCGGCATTACTATTCTGTCCAAAAATACAGCCGTCCGCTACAAAGAAACATTAATTAATATTATCGATACCCCCGGACACGCGGACTTCGGTGGTGAAGTCGAACGCGTACTGGGCATGGTCGATGGCTGTATCTTGATCGTCGATGCCAATGAAGGCCCGATGCCCCAAACCCGCTTCGTGCTCAAAAAAGCCCTAGAGAAAGGCTTGCGCCCGATCGTGGTTGTCAATAAGATCGATCGCGAACTAGCATCGCCCCATGCGGCGGTGGATAAAGTCTTAGACTTATTCCTCGAACTCGGTGCTGATGACGACCAGTGCGACTTCCCGCACCTATTTGCTTCGGGGATGGGTGGTTATGCCCAAAATGATATGGAAACCAAAGGTACCGACATGGTACCGATGTTTGAGGCGATCTTGCGTCACGTTCCACCCCCAATCGGTGACTCTGATAAGCCCTTGCAATTGCAAGTAACTACCCTCGATTATTCCGATTATCTCGGTCGGATCGTGATTGGCAAGATCCACAACGGCACCATTACCATGGGTCAACAAGCCGCGCTGATCCAACGCGATGGTTCGATCTCTAAAGGCCGGATTACCAAGCTCTTGGGCTTTGACGGCTTGAAACGGATCGAGATTCCGAGTGCAACTGCGGGTAATATCGTCGCTGTGACTGGCTTTGCCGATGCCAATATCGGTGAAACCATTACTTGTCCGAACGAGCCAATGGCATTGCCATTGATCGATGTGGACGAGCCAACCTTGCAGATGACCTTCTGTGTCAATGATTCGCCGTTTGCCGGTACCGAAGGCAAAAACGTCACCTCGCGTCAAGTTCGCGACAGGTTATTCCGCGAGTTGGAAACTAACGTCGCTCTCCGCGTCGAAGAAACCGACGAAGCAGACAAATTTGCCGTCGCCGGACGGGGTGAGCTTCACCTCGGGATTTTGATCGAGAATATGCGTCGCGAAGGCTACGAATTCCAAGTCTCCCAGCCGCAAGTAATCTACCGCGAAATTGGCGGTGCTAAGTGCGAACCATTTGAATTGCTCGCATTAGATGTCCCTGAAGAATCCGTCGGTAGCTGTATCGAACGCCTCGGTCAGCGCAAGGGTGAAATGCAAGATATGGTCGTGGGAATGAACGGTCGTTCCAACCTGGAATTCGTCGTCCCCGCGCGCGGTTTGATCGGTTTCCGTGGTGAATTCATGCGGATGACGCGCGGTGCTGGGATTATGAATCACAGTTTCCTCGAATATCGTCCGACCTGTGGTGATATCTCCGCTCGTCGGAATGGTGTCTTGATTTCTTTTGAAGAAGGCACTGCTACTGACTACGCGCTCATGGGTGCGGAAGATCGCGGTACGTTCTTTATCAAGCCTGGTACTAAGGTGTATAAAGGAATGATCGTCGGCGAAAATAACCGCCCTCAAGATCTCGAACTGAACATCTGTAAGAGCAAACAATTAACCAACCACCGTGCTTCTGGTGGGGAAGAATTGGTACAGCTCAAAACACCGATCGATATGACGCTCGAACGCGCTCTAGAATACATCAGCGGTGATGAATTAGTAGAAGTTACTCCCCAATCGATTCGGTTGCGGAAGATTTCTAAGAAATTAGCCAGACGCTAGATATCGCTAATTTAATTTAAGAATTGAAAGGCTCGCAACAGCGGGCTTTTTCTTTTGGGTTGCCAGTCGGGGTAAGTCCGCTCTGGCATAATAGAAATGTAG
>NZ_JANPGM010000371.1:0-3095 GCF_031423935.1 Chamaesiphon sp. VAR_69_metabat_338 | reverse complement strand
CACAAACTGGAGTGTTTCGCGGGCAGTTAAATAGCCATAAAAACTTGGTGACTGAGCCAGGAAACCTACGCGTTCGCGAATCGCTACGCTGTCATTGACAATATTTTTACCGAAAACTGTCCCGACACCACTTGTCGGCTGTACTAGCCCCAGCAGTAGCTTAATTGTGGTACTTTTACCCGCTCCATTAGCACCGAGAAAACCACAGATCGATCCTCTCGGCACTGATAAATTGAGGTTGCTGACAACAGGGCGTTTGCCATAAGATTTGGTGAGATTTTCAGTGGAAATAATTAGCTCGGGCTGTGTCACCATAATTTAATTGGTAATTTAGGTATCGGCGATCGCATCGCCAAGTTTCCACTTACAAATCTTTCGACTGTAAGATCGCTGATTTAGTTGCAACTTTGAGTTCTCACTTCATCTGCCACTGCGCGCACTGCCTTGATGACGACATCCTGTCGATGCTCTGTCAGAGACGCTACGCCAACGAATTGAATTTAGCGACTATCATTGTTAAATGACAATGACATGAGCGAGTGAGATCGTGCTGTTGTGATGAAGGTGTGGACGACACGACAAAAATATCAGTTTTCCACACCTATCAGATTTGATGGAATTGAAAGATGATGGAAACAGCTCAGAAATAGATTCAAGGAAACCGATATGAACTTTTCCATCCAATCGATTTACAACTGGTATCGCGATTTGCTACGTAATCCCAAATATCGATGGTGGGTAGTAGCTGGCTCCCTTCTTTATCTCGTTAGCCCGATCGATATTTCCCCCGATATTTTCCCTGTAATTGGTTGGCTTGACGATGGGATTATCATTTCCTTACTGATTGCCGAAGTTTCCCAAATTGCCAAAGAAAAACTACAAGCCCACAATACTAGAGCTGACAAAGCAACAACATCAACACCAACATCTGTTGAAGACGCTCCAGTTGATGTTAAAGCAGTTCAAGTTGAATAGATACACTAATAGCTAAAGCGACTAGTGATGTGAAAACCCCGACTTTTTTAAAAAGTCGGGGTTTTGGCTTAACCTATGTGGAGACGATCGATGAAGTAATCTTTGAGTTAAATGTGATAATAAGCTGACAGGATTGCGAGCTGGCGATCGAGAAAATTTTAATTTAGTTCGAGAGATAGATCTTCGTGACAGAAAGAGTATTAACAGGTCGTGTCGCTCTAGTTACCGGCGTCAGTCGGCGCAAAGGGATCGGATTTGCGATCGCCCAAAGACTCGCTGCAATGGGTGCCGATGTTTTTATTCATTCCTTCACGCCTTATGATGCCGGTCGAGCGTGGGGAGCCGATGCTGATGGGATTGCTGCCTTAATTGCCACATTAGAAGAATCTGGCACAAAAATCGCTCATGCTGAGGGAGATTTTAGCGATCCTCACGTACCAGCCCAAATTATGGATGCGGCGGTGCAAAGCTTTGGCCATATCGATATTTTGGTGGCGAACCATACCTATAGTACGATGGGCGCGTTAGCAGAACTGACCGCAGCCGAGATCGATCGCCATTTACATGTCAATGTGCGCGGGACATTATTATTGGTGCAAGCATTTGCGGCGCAACATCACAAAAGTTCTGGTCGAGTCGTGTTGCTGACTTCCGGACAACACCTGACGCCAATGCCAGGTGAGCTTGCTTATGTGGCTTCTAAAGGTGCTGTGCAACAACTTACGCTCAGTTTGTCCGCTCATCTAATTTCTAGGGGAATTACCGTTAATACTGTTAATCCTGGAGCGACAGATACCGGCTGGGCGGATGCCGAGCTGCACGAGCTAATTCGTGCCGCCAATCCGCAAGGCAGATGGGGCGAACCAGCAGATGCCGCACGGTTGATTGGATGGTTGGCAACGGATGATGCTCAATGGATTACCGGACAGACGCTAAATTCCAATGGTGGTGGCTATTAAATTAATTGAGAATTGAGAATTGAGAATTGAGAATTGGGTAGTTAGGATGGGGATTTAGCGGAGCCGCAGGATAGTAGATTTTACGCGCCAGTAATTTGGCTCAACAGGTTGGTTTGGGGTTTGGGTTCGGGGGGAATAAAGAGTAAAATTAAGGGGAGCGCGATCTTTTAAGTTTTTAAGATTCATTTATGACAGTCAGTGCAATTACCGAGCAAACTACTTTTGATGCCATTATTATCGGTTCGGGAATTGGCGGATTGGTGACGGCGACGCAATTAGCGGCTAAAGGTGCGAAAGTATTGGTATTGGAGCGATATCTGATTCCAGGCGGGAGTGCGGGTTATTTCGATCGCGAGGGTTATCGATTTGACGTTGGTGCTTCGATGATTTTTGGCTTTGGCAAGCAAGGTACGACCAATTTGTTGACACGCGCGCTAGCTGCGGTGGGCGAGAGGATCGAGACAATTCCCGATCCCGTGCAGGTGCAATATCATTTACCCGATAACTTAGATATTAAGGTTCATCAGGATTACGAAAAGTTTTTGCAAGAACTATTTGCCAAGTTTCCCCATGAAGCTAGGGGGATTAGACGATTTTATGATGAGTGCTGGCAGGTATTTAATTGTCTGAATGCGATGGATTTGTTATCGCTGGAGGAGTTGCGCTATCTCACGCGCGTATTTTTTCAGCATCCAGCCGCCTGTCTGGGTTTGGTTAAGTATTTACCTTTAAATGTCGGCGATATTGCCCGCAAACATATTAAAGATCCAGATGTGCTTAGGTTCATCGATATGGAGTGTTATATTTGGTCGGTGGTACCGGCGGACATGACTCCAATGATTAATGCTGGCATGGTATTTTCCGATCGCCATTACGGTGGTATTAATTATCCCAAAGGTGGTGTCGGTCAAATTGCCCAAAAGTTAGTTTCCGGCTTACAAAAAGCGGGTGGCGAAATTCACTATCAATCGCGGGTGACGAAAATTATCACCGAACGCGGTAAAGCAGTTGGTGTCGAACTAGCAAATGGCAAAACCTATCAGTTTAGAACTTGCTAAAGACATGGAAGATGTAATATCAAGGCTGAATTCTCGTTATCGAAAGTAACCATGTTTTTCTTTGTAAACTGAATTGTTCGCAAATAGGCTAGCAAAATTTAAA
>NZ_JANPGM010000370.1:0-2668 GCF_031423935.1 Chamaesiphon sp. VAR_69_metabat_338 | reverse complement strand
TCCTTTGGCGTACCAAGTCATGTGTTTGCGAGCTTGCAGGATGCCGCGCTCACCTTTATACAAGTACAAGTTTTGTAAATGTTCTTTAGCGCATTCTAATCGATCGATCGCGCTAGGCGACGGTAGTAGTTCGCCCGTTTTGAGAAAACGATCGATTTCACCGACGAGGAAAGGATAGCCGAGCGTGCCGCGCGAACACATCACCCCATCCGCTCCAGTCTGCTCTAGGCAAGCAACAGCAGATTCTACGGAGAAAATATCGCCATTAGCAATTACTGGAATCGATAATACCTCTTTAACCTTACGAATCCAGTCCCAATTAGCCGTCCCATTGTAGCCTTGTGCGCGAGTGCGAGCGTGAACTGTCAGCATCTGTGCGCCAGCATCCTGCATTCGCTGGGCAAAGTCTAGAATATTAATCTCATCCTCGTTCCAACCGATCCGCGTTTTGACGGTGACGGGAATATTCACAGCATTGACGACGGCTTTGACGATCGCGACAGCAGTATCTGGATCTCGTAGTAATGACGAACCACCGCCGTTTTTGGTAATTTTATTGACTGGACAACCCATGTTAATATCGATCGTCTGTGCGCCCTGCTCCACCGCGATTTGAGCCGCTTCACCCAAGAAATCGGGACGACAATCAAATAACTGAATACTAATCGGACGCTCGTTGGCATCGATTTCCATGATGCGCGGGATTTCCTTGAGATGCCGCAAACTCGAAGCCTGCACCATCTCGGTATACATCATCGAATCGGGGGCATATCGCCGCACCAAGCGACGAAAAACCAGATCGGTGACACCTGACAAGGGAGACTGAAAGACGCGGCTGTGGAGTTGGAGGGAGCCGATTTTGAGTGGAGTGGAGAAGTTCAAAGGAAGTTGGGAGTTGGGAGTTGGGAGTTAGGAGACAGAGGAATGGAGGACAGGAAGATTGGCTAGCTAGGATTTTTGTCTAGACTCATAATCATCTATAAAAACGATCGGAACTAATTTTCTACTCCTAACGCCCCACTCCCCACTCCCAACTAAAAAGTCACCTCATCCTGTAGAATTCAACATACTATGCTCAAAGTTAACTTAGGGCTGGGATAAATTAGCTTACTCCCGACTGTACTGAATCTCCAATTATCTCAATGAAGCGTCGCCAATTTCTGCAATATAGTGCCCTTTCCGCAGCAGGTTTGACCTTTGCCGCATGTACCAATCAAGGTAGCACTCACTTTACTCAGCCAGCAGCTAACTTTGGGAAATTAGAGAAAACCGATCTTCAGATTGGGATTGTTTCTAGTTTAGACTGTCTACCATTGGTGGTAGCCAAAGAGAAAGGGATGTTCAAAAAGTATGGTCTGAATGTTACCTTGGTCAAACAGCCAACTTGGGAGCAAGTACAACAGGAATTGCATAGCGGTAAATTGGATGCCGCCCAAACGCTGTTTGCGATGCCGCTCTGGGAATATTTTAGTAGTAAGGGTGGCAAATCGCCAGCTAAAGAGGAAGAGGGACAATCGCGCCGCCAGAGAAGAGATCGAGATCGAGTCAAAAGTGATGCGAAGACCGTTGCTTTGATGGGACTAAATATTAATGGTAATAGTATCAGCCTGAGTCCGGCTGCCTGGAAAGCTGGATTGCGATCGCGTCAATCCTATAGCAATTTAAATGAATTGCAAGATGGTTATAACAAGTTTTTTCGCGAACTAAAAACGCCACCAGCATTTGCGATCGCTCATCCTGCGGCGATGGCCAATTATACAACTAGATACTGGTTGGGTACGATGGGTATCGATGCCGAACGCGATGTCAAGTTTCAGGTATTAGCACCTGATGCTATTCTGGCAGGATTGGATAATGGTAAAGTTGTCGGCTATGCCACTGACGAACTATTCAATCAACAAACACTGACAGACAAAAAAGCCTTTACAGCGGCGATCGATCGGGATATTTGGCGCGGACATCCCGAAAAAATTCTCGCTTCCCTCGATACTTGGCTCAAAGCAAATCCGATTACGGCCAAAGCATTAATGGCGGCAGTATTAGAAGCTTGTCAATACTGTGACAACCAAGAAAATGTTGCCGCTCTAGCACCGATTTTGGGTAAATCAGAATATACGAATGCTGGCACTAATAAAAGCTGGCAAAAAATCCTCGCGGGTAGTTATAACTTTGGGGCGTTAGATGGCAAAGCCCAAGTTTTAAAAGTTCCTGATTTTCAAATATTTCACTTTCAATCGACTAAATATCTGCAACAACCCAACCATGCCAACTTCCTCTGGCATTCTCACGCTGTCTGGGTGCTGACGCAGATGGTGCGCTGGCGGCAACAGCAGCTTACGGATTATCCCAAAGATGCAGATGCGATTATTAAACAGCTCTATCCTACTGAAGGTTATGCAGATGTTGCTAAAGCTTTTTGGTTAAGTATGCCAAAAGGACAACTGAAGATCGAACAACCAGATACATTTGTCGATCTGATCGCCTTCGATCCTAATAAACCACTGGAATATCTCAATGGGTTTGAATTGAGAGCGTGATCTAGGTTTTAGACTTTAGGCGCGAAAAGTAGAGTGGGCACGGCTCTATAGATACATTACAAGTAAAATAAGCTAGCTAATAATTAACATGATTAAACTATATGGTGGGGCGAGAAGTCGGGCTTCGATCG
>NZ_JANPGM010000369.1:0-1866 GCF_031423935.1 Chamaesiphon sp. VAR_69_metabat_338 | reverse complement strand
TACCAGAAGAGCAAAGCGACTGAAGAAAATAGCGATAGGGACGCGGCTACATACTGGTCTTTGCTAAAGTGGGTCATAATTTGGGATGTATCGTAGAGAATTGCCGCCATCGCAAATCCCACCATTAATACCGAGAAAAGCAACCCCAGTTGAAAGCCAAAGATCGCGCTACAGATAATCAGTCCCAGTGCCACGAAACCGCCAATTTTGAGTGCGCCACCGAGGAAGGAAAAATCCTTGCCAGTAGTCAGCGCAACTGCGGTTAAACCCACGAACATCAAAGATGTGAGAATCCCTGCCGTGGGAATCACTGACGGATCGGAATAGCGGCTGGCAATGTAGATTAACGGCGCAAATAACAGAGCTTCAGCGACAACATAAATCCCCAAGCCCAGATATTGCAGTGGGACAGAATCCGCTCTAGCAGCTAATCCTCTTGAGAACCAACCCAGCAGTGAAAATCCTGCCAAGATCGCCAACCAGGTAAAGCCGCCACTCATAGCTTGAGCGAATCTTTCGGCAATACCCGATCGCACTAGCAATGTTTCGATTCCGATAAATGCCGCTACCGCACCAGCTAGGTGCCCGTAAGTCTTTCTAATAAATTCAGCCCGTTCTTGAGGCTGAGCTTGGGCTACAACGTACATAGATTAAACCTCTAAAACGATCGATTGTGGTGGTAGTTATCGTGTAAGTAAATAGCTACTAAATAGATTCAAATCCAGCTATTGCCAATCCAGAAATTTATCAAAAGATCGCCTTCGATCTTCTACTTAGATCTTAGCTAATTTCGATCGACTCAGACAGACTTCGTATCGATTCTATACTTGCCAGAAATTAGGCGGATTTGAGTCTTATAGCTGCAACTGAAGTCGATCGGTTAAAGTAGGGATTGCCGTATGTCGGATCGATCGACTAACCGCCTCGATCGATTGAGTAATTGTACGGAGATCGCTCTCCCAATACCCGATAACCAGCTACCTGATGCGCTTTAAAAGTTCAGTATTCATGATGATGTCAAATCTCGCTTCGCACGCGCATAATTGAAGTAGGTAAAAGTTAGTATTTACCCAAAATCTAAAGTTGAGTATCCGAGTAATATAGAGGTCGCATGACGATGGTTATGCATGTAAATGCGTAACCATCAATTTGGCTTCAGCCAACCCTTCTGAATGAGCTGAAGCCTGTCCCTCACAAATCCCCAGATCGCCGATCGCTGTCGATCGTGCGTAAATGCTAAGATTAGTACTTGTAGATACTAAATTTAATTAGCACTAAATCATCATGAAGTTAAGTTTGCGGCGGATGGTGATGGGTTGGATATTGCCAGCCTTGATGGTAATGATGTTATTTGCCATGTCGAGCATTTATCAACCGGCGGCACTAGCCGATGACTTTAGCAAGGCAATCTTACCCAACGATGCCGATTTTACGGGCAAAGATTTAACTGGTTATGAATTTACGCAAGCAACCGTACGCAATGGCAAATTTGCAAATGCGAATCTCACTGGTGTCAGCTTAATTGGTGGTAACTTTGAATCGGCAGATATGAGTGGCGCGAATCTTACAAATTCGTTATTAGATACAGCACGATTCACCCATGTCAATCTCACTAATGCAATTTTAGTTGGTGCTTCTACTTCAGTAACTAATTTCGATGGCGCGATTATCAATGGTGCCGATTTTACCGATGTGATGCTCCGTAAAGATATCCAAATGAAGCTATGCAAGATCGCCAAAGGAACTAATCCAACGACGGGGAGAGCTACTAGAGATTCGCTGGAATGTCCTTAGTTTAGGCTTTAGGTTTTAGACTTTAGGCTTTAGGCTTTAGGCACAAAGCAAGATTTGCAGCATAGTCGCTAT
>NZ_JANPGM010000368.1:0-2687 GCF_031423935.1 Chamaesiphon sp. VAR_69_metabat_338 | reverse complement strand
AAATCCAGCCGAGAGCGAGTTTATGGCATCTGTTATTGGATTGCCAAATCTAACCGCTAATGGAATGACGGAAAAAGAAGCGATCGATAAACTTAAAGTTATCCTAGATGCTCAATTTAGGAATGGAAAATTAGTAACAATCGATATAGATATACCTAGTAAAGTAACTGAAGAAAGAAACGATCCTTGGATAGATAATATGGGTATCTTTCAGGACGATCCAACTTTTGAAGACTTTTTGACAGAAGTGAATAATTATCGTAATGAGGTGGATTTGACCGAGGATTATCGATGAATTTATATGTTGTTGATACTGATATCTTGAGTCTTTATCAACGGAATCATTCACAGGTTTGTACTCGTATTCGGATTGCTAGGCAAAATAATCTAATCATCAAAACGACGGTGATAACAGTTGAGGAGCAATATGGTGGACGGTTAGCGCAGATTCGGAAAGCACAAAATCCTGAAGCTTTGATTTTGGCTTACGATCGATTGATGGCAACGTTCTCTCTATTCTCTCAGTTAGAAATTCTGAAATACGATCGATCTGCTGATACTTATTTTCGACAATTTCGACAGCAAGGAATTCGGATTGGAACGCAAGATCTGAGAATTGCTTCAATCGCTCTCGCTCATGGTGGTATTATTGTTACTCGCAATCAGAAAGATTTTGGACAAGTGCCAGGACTAACGATCGAAGATTGGTCTTTGGAGTAAATATATCGATCCCAAAACCATCGCACCAAAGATTGAGCGATCATTCCGACAGGATATCAAGATGCTCCTCCATAGCGATCGATCGAACCTCAAACACTAGAATCGTTGGCTTTCTCAAAGTAGATAATCGATCGATCATTACAACAGGATATAAAAATGCTCCTCAATCGCGATCGATCGAACCTCAAACACTGAAACTGTCTGGTTTCTCGAAGTAGCTAATCGATCGAGCATTCCGACAGGATATAAACATACTCCTCAATACCGATCGATCGAACCTCAAACACTGGAATTGTTGGGTTTCGATGCTCAGCCCAACCTACGGGGAGAAATATCACTAACCAAAATGAAAATTGATCGCCAACCAAATCTGTGTTGGTGGGCAAATATTATGGTATTGTCGATCGGGTTTAGTGCTAATTTTGTTTGCCCTAAACCCTTCTGCTATTTAAAATAGATCTTTAAGACTCCGCATTAATATCAATAACTTCACTAAACATATTAGTTTTATATCCAGGATAATCTAATGGTATTCCTCCGTGTTTTTGATATATTTCAAGAATTTCATCTTTATCTTTTTCCGTCACGCTTAACATCACTGCATCAACCATTGGAATTTTTTCATGATGAATTTTCATCCATTTGCTCCAGTTTTCTGGAGTAAATTTATTAATCGGATATTCTTTTAGAATTTCCAAAGCCGTATTCAATACTAATTCTGCATCTTTGATTTTGCTGGCAGAATCTAACCAGTAGCCACAGTGACTACAGGCAATAATAAAATTCCCTGTTTTTGGAGAAGTATCTATTTGTAATTTTGGTGATTGACTTCTACCAAAATTGGAATCTAGCTTCTTTCTTCTTTTTGCGTCACCCATGATTTTAATGTTGTATGAGTTAGTTGTTGAATTTTTGCTCTAATCGAGCGAACCGGACAATTCAAGAAGATTGTTTGCAAGCTCCTAGTGGTAATATTCATTTGTCAGCCCAGCTTTCTTATATTCCATCATTTACAACTCTCTGCGCTAGCCCGGTATTGCTACTCTCAAACAAAACAATAATTATAACGGCTTTAATCTCCATTGCTCCGCATCCCTGAATATTTGTATCAGAGGGCAAACTTTTGTATCGGTGAACGCCCGATCGACTGGGATCGATCGACAATATAAGGCGAAGTAGAATACCCATGCTGTCCGTAAAACTGGCATTGACTACTCAAACACCCTTAAAGCGATCGATCCAAGTATGAATACCATCCAACCACCCAGCAAACAAGGTTTATACGATCCTCAGTTTGAACACGATGCTTGCGGTATCGGTTTTATCGCGCAGATGAAGGGGGCGAAGTCGCATCAGATTGTGGCGCAAGCACTGACAATTTTGGTTAATCTCGATCATCGTGGCGCGTGCGGTTGCGAGACAAATACGGGTGATGGGGCGGGGATTTTGATGCAGGTGCCCCACAAATTTATGCAGAAGGTGGCTCAGGCTGAGGGGATTGAATTACCCGCAGCGGGACAGTATGGAGTCGGGGCGGTGTATGGATCGCCAGATTCGGCGATTCGATCGCAGAGTCGGCAGATCTTCGCTGATGTTGCGGCGGCGGAAGGCTTGAAAGTATTAGGTTGGCGGGATGTGCCGACGGATAATAGTTCTTTGGGTGAGACGGCTCGATCGAGTGAACCATTTATGCAGCAGGTGTTTGTTGCTAAATCTCCCGAATTGGCGGATGAGTTAGCCTTCGAGCGGAAGTTGTTTGTGATTCGGAAGCTGGCGCATACGGCAATTCGGGCGGCGAATGTCGATGTGCATTGGTATGTAGCGAGTATATCGGCGCGGACGATCGTGTATAAGGGGATGTTGATGCCCGTGCAGGTGGGGCAATATTTCCCCGAACTCCAAGATCCTGACATGGAGAGCGCGTTGGCGTTGGTGCATTCGCGGTTTAGTACGAATACTTTCCCCAG
>NZ_JANPGM010000367.1:0-4514 GCF_031423935.1 Chamaesiphon sp. VAR_69_metabat_338 | reverse complement strand
AGTTTGTGTAGGCATTTTTGCACTTTTAAGTACGGTTTCGCTGATTACACCGTGGAAACTTTCCACATTAACAGCTCCGATGACTGGTTCGATCGTGCCGATCGCCAAGCACTTTTTTACTGATTTCCTATTACCATTCGAGCTAGCTTCTGTACTGTTATTGATGTCGATGGTGGGCGCAATTATCCTCGCCCGTCGCGATTTCTTACCCAACACTGTCTCTGGGGTAACTTCGACACCAGACAGCCTCACGCTACCAGAGCGTCCGCGCGAGTTGGCTGGGGTGGATAAGTAATTAGTCGATCGTCGTAGGGTGTGTTATCGCGAAGCGTAATGCACCTCAGGAAATATCTGGTATAAACCTCATGAATTATTTAGGATTGCTAACTTGAATGTTTAGCGAGATCGATACGCACACCCGAACCGGAAATTTTTAGAATAATTACTACTTAAATCATGTTGCAATTACAATATTTTTTGATTTTAGCTGCCGCGCTATTTTGTATTGGCATTTATGGATTGGTGGTGAGTCGAAATGCCGTGCGGGTGTTAATGTCGATCGAGTTAATGCTCAATGCTGTCAATCTTAACCTGATGGCTTTTTCTAACTACATCGATCCTGCCGAGATCAAAGGCCAAGTATTTACGGTCTTTGTCATTGCGATCGCCGCAGCAGAAGCGGCAGTGGGACTGGCGATCGTCCTATCGATCTATCGCAACCGCGATACTGTGGATATGGAGCAATTTAATCTGCTCAAGTGGTAATTTGCTGTGAGAGTAGGCGTTAACAGATCGAGACAAAGAGATAAGGAGTAGGGAGTAGAACGGTGTAAGATCGTCATGGAAGTGCAAGTGGGTGGTGCCGTCTACCCTGCAAAGCCGCACTGTACGACTTACAACTTAGCTTTAACTTGCGACTTATTTTGATAAATTCTTTGTGGCAACGCCTAACATTATCAGATTTCTCCGTAGATAAATGGGTTGATGCTAGTTATCTGCATCGCTGGGTTGGCAGTCTCCAAGCTTGGCGGCACCAAAGTTGGGTGATGCAGTGGGGCGATGAGATTGGTGCGATTTTGACTTCGGTTGTCTTTGTCATTGCTCCGTTCGTACCGTCGATTCCAGGATTGTCTACCGAGCTAATTGCACTCATTCTGGGTGGAGTAGCGGCTTTTTGGGTACTGCTGACATTGACAGACAAACGCGGTGGTGGCATCACGCCCATTCATGTGACGCTGTTGGCGTTTTGGGCGGTGTCCGCGCTCTCGACGGCATTGTCGCCAGCCAAAGAGGCAGCACTGAGAGGACTAAATTTAGTTAGCCTCTACTTAATTTTATTTGTGATGCTGGCGCGGTTGTGTCGATCCACTCGGATTCGGAATTGGTTAATTGGGATTTACCTGCACGTGGCGTTGATTGTCAGCGTGTATGGCGTCCATCAATCGATTTATGGTGCCAAACAATTGGCGACTTGGGTCGATGCTGAGTCTACATTGGCGAAGACGACGCGGGTTTATAGCTACCTAAATAATCCTAATCTCTTAGCTGGCTATCTGTTACCCGCGATCGCGTTTAGTATCGCGGCTTGTTTTATGTGGCGCGGTCGGTTGCCGAAAATGTTGGCAGTAGTAATGGTGTTAGTCGATACCTACTGCTTGCAGATGACATACTGCCGTGGGGCTTGGGTCGGGGCATTTTTGGGCTTATTGGTTGCAGCAGGGTTGGTTTATTATTGGCTGCGACCGGGATTGCCAAAGTTTTGGCGATCGTGGGCGTTACCGATCGCGTTAGGCTCGATCTTGGCGATTGTGGGGGTGGGAATGCTGCTGATTCCCAGCCTGCGAGATCGGGTATTGAGTATTTTTAGCGGTAGCAAAGATAGTAGTAATAACGTCCGCTTGGAGGTCTGGAAAGCGGTCGGCAAGATGATTCACGATCGACCGCTGTGGGGCTTTGGCCCTGGAGATCGGGTGTTTAAGAAGGTTTATCCGATTTATCAAACTAGCCCGCGATTCAGCGCGCTCGGGGCTTATTCGATCTTTCTCGAAACGATCGTCGAGATCGGCTATCTGGGCTTTGCTGCCTTGCTGTGGGCGATCGTGGTGACATTAAATTGTGGATTTAAAGGCTTGGCCTCTTTGCGCCAAACTGGCGACCGGCAAGCTGTGTGGCTGATTGCCGCGATCGTGTCGATCGTCGCCCTCCTCGGTCAAGGTACGACCGATACGGAATGGTATCGCCCGCAGATTCAAACACTTTGGTGGTTGCTAGTGGGGATCGTGGCGAGTTTTTATCCGGGGCTAGAGGAGTCAAATCGCGGTATATTACCAACAACCGAAACCAGCGATCGCGATCTATCTGATGCCTAATTTACTCGCCCTGATTCCTGGCTCGACTTGGAAACATCCCCATCCCCGCTTGCAGCAAGCCTGGAACTTTGCCAGGATTGGGTTCTTAATTTTTCCGGTGTTACCCGCGATCGGGGTATTCCCGATCTTTTTTGCATTAGTCTTGACGTGGAAAAACGCCACATCTGTAATTCTGGCGCATCGGGTCAACTGGTTGATGGCATTATGGAGTGTGTGGTCGATCGGGGTGTCATTATTTGGCGTCGATATTGGCGATGCCCTGCTCGGTTTGGCTAATTTATTACCTCTGTTTGCCTTTTTTGCGGCTTATAGCGTCCTAATTCAAAGCACCGATCAATTGCGGCAATTGGCTTGGATCTTATTACTATCGGCAATCCCAGTAATGTTGTTGGGATTTGCCGAGCTGTGGCTGCATTGGGGTGGCGATCTAGCGATCGGGGGGACGCCAATTCACATTTTAGGTTTGCATCCTGGTGGCAATCCGCTCGGTCGGATGGCATCGCTATTTGGCTATGCTACGGGACTGGCAGAATACTTGCAGATGGTGTTCGTGTTAGCTCTAGGATTGTGGGTGGATGCTTGGGAACATCGGGGTGTGGCAGATTTCCAGGAGTCTTTAGCTAAGAAGAAGCCGATCGAGTTTTGGCGATCGCCAAAAATAATTTATCTAACGGGATTTTTGGCAATCTGCGGCACAGCTTTGCTGCTGACTAGCTCTAGATCGGCTTGGGGCGGCGCGATCGTCAGTTTATCGATCTTCGCCCTCTATCAAGCTTGGTATTGGTGGCTGGGATTGGTATCGGCAGCACTGGCGATCGTCTTCAGCTCGGCATATGCACCCTCTCCGCTCAAAGAACCCCTGCGCGCGATCGTCCCCCGCTATGTGTGGGCGAGAATTACCGATGAAATGTATCCAGATCGGCCAGAAGCTCTAACGCGGGTGTCCCAGTTCAAATTTGCCTGGAAACTAATTGAAGAACGCCCCGTGACTGGTTGGGGCTTACAGAGTTTTGGCAGATTGTATCAAGCTTACAGTCAGACTTGGGTACCCCAGCCGCACAATATCGTGTTAATGCTCTCATCGAGTCTGGGTTTACCAGCCACGATCGGCTTAATCGCCATTGTCGGCTGGATTGTTGCGCGCGGCACGATCCTATTTCTAGATTTCCCGATCGAGTGGCGATCGTCGCGCACGATTTTTTTCACCTTTCTAATCGCCTTTGGAGGGTTTATCATGTTTAACATGACTGATGTCACGCTCCCCGATCTGCGCTTGAATACCCTAGCTTGGTTGTTGCTGGCGAGTATCTGCGGGTTGTATTATCAGTCGCAGCCATCACGACGATCGCGAGTAACCGAGTAACTCTCTATTTGCAACTATTTGCTAGTGAATAGTCAACAACATCAAACTTACTACGATCTCTTAGGCGTCTTTCCTAGTGCCTCCGAGATCGATATCCGGCGTGCCTATCGGGAACTCAGCAAAAAATATCATCCCGACACCACCACTCTCAATACCACCACCGCCACCGCCAAATTTCAAGCTTTGAATGAAGCCTACGCCACCATCAGCCATCCCGATCGCCGATCGGCCTACGATCTGAAGATCGGCTATTCGCGACTATTTGTGGTGCAAACTCCCTCCAGTTTTAATCGCCCCCCTGTTGCCGACACTTCTCCCTTACCCAATCGTCCGCGATATCGATCGTATATCGGCCCAACCGAGCGTCCGCTGTCTGGGGGCGAGATTTTTGCACTCTTTATGTTGATCTCGACCTTCCTCGGCTGTTTGTTATTGGCGGTATTGCTTGGAATTGCTAGAGGTGAGATCTCTTAAGAGGTGAGAGAGCCAAACCCAACACAATCTACCAGAGTTTCTTCGATTTGTAGCAACTGCCAAGACTGTTAGGACAATGCGACCATTACTGCTACATCCCCGACTTCTTCGAGAAGTCGGGGATGTGTCTTAACCATGTGCCGATCGACAAGGTCATGGTAAATCGATTAAGACCGCTGTAGCGGATTGATAACGATCGCGAAAATGATAGGCGACCATTTTATCCAAGACCCGCATCAGTTGTGGATCGATCGAGACCAAATCGTGCCAGATCGCGTCACCCGTATGTTCGTCAACAGGTAAATAAC
>NZ_JANPGM010000366.1:0-1920 GCF_031423935.1 Chamaesiphon sp. VAR_69_metabat_338 | reverse complement strand
TTTTAAGGGGGTTGGGGGATTCAGATCTCAAACTAAGTCTAACCGACTTCTGGATACACCGTAGCCCTTAAAAAGGGGGGTTATAGGGTTTGAGCTTAACAAGCCAGACTTTTCAGACATCCTCTTGATTTATGAACGAATCGCGATCGTAATATCGGCTACATTCGTCCCTGTTGCCCCAATTAGATGTAAATCGTCCAATTGCTCAAAGAATGGATAACTATCGTGTCGATCGAGTGCCATGTTTGCATCCAATCCTAACGCCAGAGCGCGATCGATCGTTTGCTCATTTACTGTCGCTCCCGCCGCATCCGTCGGCCCATCGGTACCATCAGTCGCTAGTGTAATTATCCAGGCTGGTACGTGATGTTTCGCCAATTCGATCGCGGCAGCTAGAGCTAATTCGGTATTGCGGCCACCTTTACCCGTACAATTTTCTGGTAAATTAACCGTGGTTTCGCCACCATAAATTAAAATAGTATTACTCGGTTCGGTAATAATTCTCTGCGCAATTTCGACACCGCAAACCCGTGCTTCTCCCTGTAAATTTATCTTCACAATTTTAGCAGTGTATTTCTCTTTATCTTCTTCTTCATCTTCGATCGCTTGCTTAATAGCTTCACAAGCTTGTCGATTATTACCGACGAAAATATTCTTAGCATTTGGATGGTTAGTTAAGCCAGAAGCGATCGACTCGATCGGATCGTCAATTACATCTGATAAAATCAGTCCAATTACTTCTCCCTCTCCCACTCGATCGACTAACCCACCACCTTTCAATCGATCGATTCGCGATCGCACGGCGTTAATTTTATCGATCGATAGTCCACTGCCTAATAATGCCTTGCCGATCGCTTGTAATGCTGGCAGCGAGATATTTTCTGCAAGATTGACAGTAGTAAGATCGATCGATTGACTTGCTAAAGCTGCCTGAACTAATTGTTGAATTTTATGAGTAATTTCGGCAGTCGGGGGACTAGTTAATAATTTGTTTAAAGCATTCCAATCGCGCGGCGCAACGACTAGAGACGAAGCACCACCAGAGATACCAGCGAGGACTAAAGTTCGATCGGTACAATCGGCGAGTAATTCCCACACGCGATCGCCAGCATATAAACTGAGATCGTCAGGAACTGGATGTGCTGACTCGATCGTTTCCCAATGAGCCGGAAATTTAACATCTTTTAAATGATCGTATTTAGTAATGACTAATCCTTGAGAAATTCGACTACCGAGGAGTGCGTGGATCGATCGAGCCATATCGACGGAAGCTTTGCCGACGGCGACGCAGCGAATATCTCGATCGGTTAAATCGATGACACGCTTGCCAATAACTAGATTATTGCCATTTAGCCGCAAGTGGTTTTGAACGGCGTTAAAGGGTTCAACGGCGGCTAATGCAGCGGTAATTAAGCGATCGATGAGTGCTTTCATATCTTAATTATATAATTGCAGTTAGTAAAAAGACGGCATCTTTCGATCGATACGGAGTCGATCGATAGTGGCCAAAAGCCAGAAATAGAAGTGCCTGAGACAGATTTTGGAAGATGAGAATGGATCGAATCGACTGTCAACTTTGTAACTCAGTGCGTTGACAGACTGAATTATTTCGATCTAGCATCGATCGTGGAAATAGCGATCCACTCGTGTCGTTCGATACATAGAGGCAACTAAGATGTTGGCAGTTTCTCCTACAAAACTCGCACCCGAGCTGTTCTTACTTGCTGCGATCGCTGGCGGCTGTTGTACTATTTGTGCCCAAGCGATCGACAATTTATACTTAACAGTTGCCCAGCGTGTGCCAACGAATGCCGCACAGATTCCAACTCAAATTATCGTTCAAGGCTGTGGTGGGAGTCTCTTACTAGGAATTATCTTTTATCCATTTGCACGGTTAGATCCACGACCGTTCGGGTTTGT
>NZ_JANPGM010000365.1:0-3845 GCF_031423935.1 Chamaesiphon sp. VAR_69_metabat_338 | reverse complement strand
TAAAGTCGATCGGGCGTTAATTGGCATTACTGGATTGACTTTACTTAATTTCGGCTTCGATTTTGACTTTGGTGGTGTTTTGAGGACTTCTAAAGCCTTAGTTGACGAGCTAAACCGATTGCCCACATCTGGCTCTAGCATCCGCTCCAACCAGTCAGCAAAGCCACTCGATACTTGCAAGCGATCGCGAAAATTCAGGCGCAAGCCATCTTGAGGAATTTCTGCTGGCGATCGATGGGTGAGTAGATGCAAAATCGTCGCCCCTAAGCCATATAAATCTGTCGCTGGCACGGCTTGTCCCCGAAACTGTTCGGGAGCCATATAACCGTAGGTACCGACGACAGTACTGCCACGCAGGAAGGTATCGTGATAGGTTTGTTGCACCGCTCCAAAATCGACGAGGAAAATTTTGCCATCCTCAGTTTTGAGAATATTACTCGGCTTGAGATCGCGATGGACGATTGGTGGATAATGCCGGTGGAGATAGATTAAAATTTCTAGGATTTGAATCGCGATCGTTTTGACTTCAGCTTCGGAAACCCGCCAACCATCACGCATCCACTCCAACAGATTTTTACCTGGAGCTAACTCTTGGACAATATAAAAGTGTCGATCGCCATCCAGATCGGTCGTAAAATAATCGAGATATTTAGGAATGCCATCGCGATCGAGACTACTAAGTACTTTGGCTTCGCGCTCGAATAACTCGATCGCTTTCCAATCATCGATCTGGTGCAGTGATAAAGCTTTGAGCGCGACTAATTGCTGGGTGGTGGTATCGAGCGCGCGATAAGTAACGCCACTGCCACCTTCGCCTAAGATGCCCAGAATGTCATAACGCAACGCCTCACTGGTATCGGGACGCGCGATAACTTGGGCTGGATGGGTGATGGCTGATTTCACGATCTCGGAACACTGGATTACTCAACTGATTTAGAATACCCAGATCGCCCGCCTCGATCGTCAATATATTAGACTTCTTGTGAAAGTGAGTGGATAGTGGATAGAGTTTGAAGGTTTTCAGCATCCAGTCCCCCCGTCCCCCGATCTCCGCTAATTCCGATTAACCGATCGATCCAACAGCTGCAAAATATACTGATAAGTCTTACTATCGCCCCGATCGAGATAGAGATTGGCAGCCTGATGATAATCGCTAATCGCACCAGCCCGATCGCCGATGGCTTCAGAGACTTTGCCCCGTTGGTAGTAAGCAGGTGCATAATTCGGATCGAGTGCGATCGCGCGACTAAAATCCGCACTTGCTGCCGAAAGTTCGCCCAAACTCTGATAACTACAACCTCGATGATAATAAGCATCGAGATAATCGGGATTTAACTCAATAGCTTGTTGATATTGTGCCAAAGCATATTGGTGTTCGCCATCGCTGGCTAAGATCCAGGCGCGTTGATAGTATGCCGCACTAAATGCCGGATCTAACTCGATGGCTCGATCGAGATCGTCCAATGCACCTTGAAGATCGCCAATTTCACTACGCGTAATCGCCCGATTGTAATGTGCGTGCAAATGATCGGGATCGAAACAAATTGTGTGCGTATAATCAGCAATTGCGCCATGACGATCGCCTAAATATTTACGTGCATTTCCACGATGGTAATAAGCATGAAAATATTGCCGATCGAGGGCGATCGTTTGAGTGTAATTTTCGATTGCGGCTTGATGATTGCCGATTTGGCGATAGCAAATCCCCCGATTATAGTGAGCGATAACTAAATTGGGATCGAGTTCGATCGCCCGATTATAATCGGCTAAAGCTGGCTCGATCTCATCTCGGACGCGATAAATATTAGCGCGATTGCTATAAGCAACGGCAAAGTTGGCATCGAGTTCGATCGCTTTGGTGTAACTGGCGATCGCCTCGGCATACTTGGCCATCTGACAATAATTATTGCCCAAATTATTGTAAGCACTAACAAAATCTGGCTGGAGTTCGATCGCTCTGAGATAATCGGCAACTGCTGCTGAAAATTGCCCGTGTTGGGTATAGATAATCGCGCGGTTATTATAAGCGATCGCCGAGCGGGAATCGATCTCTAATACCTTACTAAAATCTGCTAGCGCACGCTCCGAGTCACCCAAATATTGATATAAATTGCCCCGATTATTGTACGCCAGCAATAAACGCGGATTCATAGCGATCGCCAGATCGTAGTCGGCGATTGCCGGCACGGGATCGTTCAACTGGGCTTTGGCAGTACCCCGCATCACATATTCGATCGCACTGGTTGGGCTTGCGAGCAACTTTTTGCCCAGCTCAAAATCGGCATTGGGATCTAACGGGGATGGCTCGCCAAAACAGACTGCTAGTCCGCGTCCGATATAAGCCAGCCCACAATCGGGATCGAGGCAGATCGCCAGCTCAAAGTCTGCCTCAGAGCCTGGATAATCCCCCACAAACCGGCGGGCGTTGCCCCGCCCACAATAGGCATCAACACACTCAGGATCGAGTCCTAGTGCCCGATCGTAAGCCACGATCGCCGCGTCGCAACTACCAACTTCATAGAGTTCCGTCCCGCGATCGACTAACTGTCGGACGTGTCTGGCAATCTCCGTCTGCTGCTCTGCCGCTGAATATCGATCGACGAGCAGTTTGGGGATGACACTGACAACCGCTTGCCAAGCAGCTCCAATTGAGGGATAGCCCTGTGCCGGTGCAGTTGCCAACAATCGATCGACAATGGCGACGAGTTCGGGTCGATCGATCTGGGGTGCTAGCTGCTGCCATTGCCCGATTTGACTAGCTTTCAGCGGCAGTGGATTGCCACTAGCTGCCGCGATCGCAATTTGGGCAACCAATCGCAAATTATCTCCTAGTGGCTGCTGCGAGTTGAAACTATCGATTGTTAGGGGTAAATTGAGCGGGACTAGTTTGCCATCGATCTGGCGACGGAAGATATTTGCGATCGAGATTTGCTCAGGGATAACGTCACACCGCTCGATATCGCGCAGCACTTCCAATACATCTGCCCAGAACATGACTACTTGCGACTGAGTCCAGACCGATCGCTCATTGGGCTGACGATCGTCATTAACTACAGTGGCTAACTCTTGCGCCAAGGATGTCCCCGCGACAAACTCTCTCACGATGTAAAAAAATTGCGCCTGAGCGAAATAACTATAAATTATCGGCAATCGATCGACTTTGCGGCTGAGATCGTAGAGACTCTGAGCCTTACTAATCGCTTGTTTCCATTCCCGACTCTCCGCGTTAGCGGTTGGTAATTCATAACGGTGAATCGCACACTTGAGCTGGAGATTGCCTGGAACTTGAAGGTCGATGGCTAAATATGTGGCGACTGCTCCATCTTGCCCCAATTGTTCCAGGATTTGATAACGCTGTTGAAGGGTAGATCCGATCGGATTCACTGTGCGTATGCTCCCATCACCGACTTGCAAATTATCCAAAGTGCCGATCCATTACCAACTATGTTTATCTTGACACATCGATCGGTGGATGTCCTATGCCTAAGACTCGACAAACTGCTGGAATAAATTACGTCATTATGGGCTTGACAACAGGAAACTCACTTTATTTTATGAGAAGTTGTCAAATTTTGATACGGGGATTAGGTACTTACAGAGTCCTGCGATACCGCTCGTCTCAAGTCCCGATCGATAAGTCCACAGGGACACATCCAAACTTGGAAATCGGGGTCGCGATCGGGCAAAAATCGATCGACTTGGCTGGCAATTTTCGGCGATCGCTAGTTCACAGTAGATCCGTAGGTTGGGTTGAGGAACGAAACCCAACATCTCCACAGTCGATCTACTTCCTTGCCGACATCTCATTGGATCGCTGCTCCTATTACATAGTTTGGATCTTCACG
>NZ_JANPGM010000364.1:0-4467 GCF_031423935.1 Chamaesiphon sp. VAR_69_metabat_338 | reverse complement strand
TGTTCTTCAAGGAGAGGTAATTAATAATTAATAATTAATAATTATTAATTATTGACCTTACCCCAACTTCGCCCGGACTACCAGAGCGGTAATATTATCATGACCGTTATATTCGTTAGCAAAATCGATCAGTCGATCGACGCCATCCTGAAGATTGGTCTTACTCGATAGTTGCGGTGCCACATTCGTCTGCCAGTAGCTCTCGAGCAGTTGATTATCAGTCAAACCATCTGACGCTAGCACGATCAGGGTATCTTCTTGCAGTTCAAAAAAGCGAATATCGGGGGCGATATAATTGCGATCTCTAGGGCCGATCGCTTGAGTCAACTGATAAGAATCGGGGCGACCGTATGCAATATCGGGATCGACACCGCGTAAAATCTGCTGCTGTCCGACCTCATGATCGAGAGTGAGCTGGATCAATCCTTGAGTTGGGGTAATCCCATAACAGCGGGAGTCACCGACGTGCGCGACGGCAATATTTTGATCTTGAATCAGTACTAGGACGAGCGTAGTCCCCATTCTGCCGCTACCGTGCGCCGACTTTTTCTGATTGACTTCAAAGACCGCTTCATTGGCGGCAATAATCCCTTCGCGGATCGTTTGCTCGTCGGGCAAAGTATCATCCCAACGCGTCGAAAAATAGTCGCGCAACAGATCTACCGTCATCGCGCTGGCAATCTCGCCCCCATCGTGTCCGCCCATCCCATCGCAGAGCACATACAAACCGCGCGCGCTGATACTCTTACCTTTAGGATGATGTTTGCGCTCGACCCTAGTGACAACGCCAAAGCAATCTTCGTTATGGTCGCGTTTCCTACCGGTGTGGGTAGCAGCGGCATCTTCCAAATCGATTAATTTCCGCTCTAGGGCGATCGTCGGTGCGTCGTGAGGAGTGCTCAGATCGGCGGAGGATGGGGATTGGAGCGGCGCACTTAGTTGCTTGGGTTCGAGTTCGTAAGCAATCTGCTGTAGTCGCGATCGCACTTCTTCGACGCGTTCTACTTCCCCACCGTGAATGGCTTGAATTAAGTTAGTTAATAATGGTAAAGGTTGCCCCTCGACTGAGAGTTTTCCACCAGGACGCTGAAATAAATTTTTCCACATCTGCGCTAAATCGGCCAGTTGAAGTTGACGATCGACTGGCTCTGGATACAACCGCTGAAAGCAGATTCTAGCATCTTCATCGAGGAGGAGATTATCAATTTCCAATAAGCTTTGACGCATTTGCCATGGTTCGAGAGCTACCCATAGCTTAAGCGTATAGTCTAGCCAGTAAATTATTTGTGAGGACGGAATTTGGGGATCGTTCCAACTCTCGGCCAGCCGCGACCACGCACTGCGATCTTCAACGACTGTCACTGTTTTACCATCATTACTCCAACTATCGCGGATCGCGGGAATCGTTCCTGGTAGGCTAACTTGGAGGGCGATATATGCTTGAGCTACTTTGGGAATCCCGTGACTATTCCAAAACTGCCATTGGCGATATGCGGGGGAAGTAGTTGCCACCCCAGTCGCCAAATCACCAGTGGCGTCAGATCGATCGGGGCGAGCAGCAGTATCTATGGTGACGGGTTCTTGCTCCATCAATGTCTCCAGGAGGGAATTACAGAAAGGTTGACGATCGATGACCCGAAATTGGCTGGAGTCAGTTGGTGTTAGCAGTTGGATGACTACGGGATCGAGCAATCGATAATTACATTGCGGATCGAGATAGGTCGTGGGCACCAATGACTCACTATTTGGGGAAGTAGTCACATTCGGAATAATAATATCATTCGCTGTCGGCGACGATCCAGATAATCTGTTCGCACCGGCTGGCTGGAGATCTGGTTGAGAGACATCCCACGGACTAGACTCTAGATTGTCGTCGCAGATCGGTGTCGATGGCCAATCGACACCGACATCGATCGCCACTGGCGTTAAGACCGCCACCGGCGAACGATCCCACGGACTCAACTCGCTACTGTCTGGGGGAAGTTCTCCCAAACCTGGTGTGCTTGCCAGTGCCGGTACGAGCGATTTATCCCACAGTTTGCGCTCCCGTTCCGCCGTCCCAATTGCCAGCTCTAACTTACTTTGGAGCTGCGGCTCGATCTCACCGATTGTCGGTTCGATAATTGCCCACCAGTAAGTACCACTGACTGTTTGGCAATGGTTACAATTTTCGGCATCAACTGCTACCTGATTGCCACAACTAGGACAAAGATAGTGCTTGAGCGATCGACCGCAACCTTGACAAAAATTGTGGTTTGAGGGGTTCGTTAAGTGACAAGAGGGGCAGATCGGCATAGAAGTAGATGACAACGACACGCTTCGGGAGTGTAATACAGCAGCCTCATCAGTGCGAGTAGCGAGAAAGAGGTGCAAAAGAGCGACAGTTTTTCAAGGGTTGGAGCCAAGCTACTTCATTACATAGAAGCTCGCCCAGTCTCACTATTCCAAAACCTACCATCGGCTCGGCCAAGCCGAACTTTTGTAAGCTTAACTTTAGTTGGTAATGTATCTGTGGGGATTGCGGTAATGCTAAAAAAATAACTGCTTTATTATCTATACTTCCCACCCGATCGACTCAAATTTACATTTACCAGCTCTTGACGATGATATCGATCGTTATCATACATCCACCTTAACTACAAAATCCAAACGTTTGAGATCGGGCACTTCAAATCGCGCGATCGGTCTCGATCGCTACCGGAAATCGATCGCCTCGATCGGTGCAGCCAACGAATCGATCGGCAGTCGATCGGCTCTACTTAAAACGATGCATTAATTGTAACGTTCCTAGTCCCAGATCGTCATTCGACAGCGATCTGGTCTCCAAAAAAGCCACCGTGTCCCGGATGCCAGGATTGCCCCGCGCCTTACCTGTCAAGCCTTGAGCGACGAGTAAGCCACAATAGCCTTCAGTCTTTGTACTGCGTTGCTGCCATTTGTTGCGAGCTTCGATATTATTGGCGGTTTCATTATAAAATTCGCCAAATAACTGCATCTCGCCATCGGTCAATTGAAGGATGCCCAGATCGAACCGATCTCCGGCGATCGGATCTTCCCCTGGATTGAAGCAGATCCCCTGTAGTCCGCCAGCACTCTGAATCCGCTCGATGATTTCCCGAGCTTTGGGACGAGTTGTCTGAATCATGACGATCGGCAAACCATCTCCCAATGCCTGCACCTCACTATTTTGATGGTAAGTAACCGATCGCCGAATTGTCTCGACTCGATCCCACGGCATCAACCCCAAGCTGACAAACGAGTCATTGGGAATCAAATCCTCCCGAATTTGCAGCTCTAAGGGATCGAAATCATCATCTAAATCCATCGCCAAATGCATCTGCAACAACTCTTGCGATAGTTGTGGCATCGTCTCGACCCGTACCTGCGCAGTCCGCGCGATCGACCTAGCTTGAGTGGCAATACTCGGGACGGCAACCACTGTCGGATCGGGAATATTGACGCTAACAGTTCGATCGAGACTGGGGAGATCGTCAGCTTGTAATTGCGGTCTAAAAGCGGCGATAAACTCTTTGAGGGCGACCAAGGCCACATAAGTCGCGATCGCTTCTTCCTCATACAAGAAGGGGCGCAAACCCTCCATCGGATGAATGTTGCCAAAGTTCGGCTCGATCTGGGCAGCAGTCAGATCGCCCAGATCGACGGCCAGATCGGGCACGATCGGGTCGAACGTTACAAAAATACAATCTTGAGCCAAGAATGCTGACTCCATGTTCATCGACTCATTATTTTCACTCAATGCAAACGCCCGAAATCGCTGGAGAGATTCGACGGAGCGATAGAGCAAGATGCCATATTCCATCCCCAACATCCCCATCACTGAGACATAAAATTTGTCAACGTCCCACTGATTTAGCTCGATCGAGATCGCTTCATAGTCGGCCAGCAGCAGCCAGGGTGTTAGCTCCCAAAGTTCTCTGGCGGTGTGCTTGAGCAGATCCAGATATTTTCGCGGTAGCTTGGGAGTGCGGTTCCCCGCCATGCTCATAAACCGATTGAATAGCTCATCGACAATCGGTAGTTCGGTAACGTAATCGACGATGATTTCCAAGTCCTGCAAAACGCCACGCAGGTAAAATTGTAATTGGCGATCGCGGACGATAATTTTTCGCGGACGAGCGGGTTGAGACGGTGCTTGTGGCGATTCCATTGCCTCGATCAGTGCCCGCACCACGGCTTCGGCACCCATCGTCGCCGTGACAACTTGCATCGATCTGACGACACAATCGACACCATCTACCCACACGATCAATTCGCGACGCTCGTTGTCTTCTAGCTCCGCAGTTGCTGCCAGCTCCGCTACATATCGTCGCTCTCCCTCCCAAACGCTGGGAAGTTGGGGGAGTTGCTGGAGCCGTCGTTGAGTGGAAGGACTGATTGCCGTCATAATCAAATTGCACCTAAGAATCGTCATGCGTAAGCGAGAAATTGGCGGAGCTACGAGAGCCG
>NZ_JANPGM010000363.1:0-1940 GCF_031423935.1 Chamaesiphon sp. VAR_69_metabat_338 | reverse complement strand
CTCACACCACAGATTGGGGTGTGGACGACATTAACTCCCGATCATTTAGCTCGGCATAAAACTGTCGATAAATATGCCGGAATTAAAGCTAAATTACTCCGCAATTCTCAACATCAAATTTTCAATGGTGACGATCGCTATCTCCACGATCTCGGTGCATCTGACTGGCAAGCTGCAACTTGGACAAGCGTAAAAGGGAAAGAATATCTCCGGGGCAATCCCGAATCTGGGATTTGGATTGCCGATAATTGGGTATATTTCCGAGGCGAAAAAGTTTTGTCGGCAGAATCGCTAAAAATGCCTGGAGATCACAATCTTCAGAATCTATTAATGGCTGTCGGCGTAGCCAAACTAGCAGGCATTGAGAATAGTGCGATCGCTACCGCCGTCGCTAGTTTCCCAGGCGTTGCCCATCGCCTGGAATATATCTGCACTCATGCAGGGGCAGATTATATCAATGATAGTAAGGCAACTAATTATGACGCTGCCGATGTGGGCTTGTCGGCAGTGAAAGCACCAGTAATTCTGATTGCGGGTGGCGAAGCCAAGGAAGGCGAAGATCTAGCTTGGTTGAATACGATTAAGCAAAAAGCAGCAGCAGTATTATTAATTGGTAATGCTGGCACGCAATTTGCCGATCGATTAAAATCTGTCGGCTATTCTAACTATGAAATCGTGGGGACAATGGCAAATGCCGTGGCTCGATCGAGTCAATTAGCCACACAATATCAAGCCAAAGTAGTTTTATTATCCCCTGCTTGTGCGAGTTTCGACCAATATACTAGTTTCGAGCAGCGGGGTGATGATTTCCGCCAATTGTGCCAAGCCTTGTCGAACGATCGGGTTTGAAAAGTCGATCCGGTATCCTGCTAGCTAGGCGGGATGCCTCAAGTATCGATAATGCTTGCGCCCCGATCGACAGCGAGATAGAGATCGCACCACCGAGATCCGGCAATGCGGCCGATCGGCTAGCCATCCGAGCGTTGGCGTAGCCTACTGTTAGGTAATCGCTGTTATAGTGAGGAAGAATACAGCCTCACATCTGTAAGTGCATGAATATAGCTTGGGATAGCCATAGCCAAACAACCTTTCCAAATCCTATTCTCGTCACCATCCCTTACCCCCTTCATGCTAGCCATGTTCGACAACTTGCGCGACATCATTCGCCATTGGTGGATGGAGTTCACGCTCCAAACCAAACTGATGGGAGCAGCCACATTAGTGGTGTCGCTGATTGTGAGCGGCTTGACTTTTTGGGCTGTGAATACCATTCAAGCAGATGCGCGGATCAACGATACGCGGTTCGGACGCGATCTTGGATTGCTATTAGCAGCGAATATCGCCCCGCAATTAGCTGAAAACGATCTAACTACCGTCGCCCGCTTTTCCAATCGGTTTTATCACAGCACGTCGAGCCTCCGGTACATCCTTTATGCCGACGATGCGGGGAATATTCGGCTGGGAATCCCCTTTTCCGAATCAGAAGTCCAAAACTCCTTAATGATCGAGCGGCGGATTCATTTACCCGAAAGTGTCGGCGGTAAAGACAATAAAGATCTGTCGCTGGTACGCCAACATCAGACTCCAGAAGGAATTGTCACTGACGTATTCGTCCCGATCGAGCATGAAGGCAAATTTCTCGGTACGCTAGCGATCGGCATCAATCCCAATCCGACGGTAGTTGCCTCTAGCGGATTGACTAGAGATGTCACCATTGCCGTATTCGTGTCGATTTGGGTGATGGTGATTTTGGGTGCGGTTTTTAATGCGCTCCAAATCACCAAACCGATTAAAGAATTGCTCTCTGGAGTCAAAAATATTGCCGCTGGAAATTTTAAACAACGGATCGATTTACCCCTTGGTGGGGAATTGGGAGAGTTGATCGGCAGCTTTAATGAAATGGCCGAAAAACTAGAAATTTTTGAAGAACAGAATATCGA
>NZ_JANPGM010000362.1:0-6114 GCF_031423935.1 Chamaesiphon sp. VAR_69_metabat_338 | reverse complement strand
AAGTAGAAGCCTTGGGCGGGGAAATCCTCAAGCTCTGTGTCAAAGTCGGCGGAAGTATTTCGGGCGAACATGGGATCGGTGCTGACAAACGCTGCTACATGTCGGAGATGTTTACCGAGACAGATCTAGAAACGATGCAATGGGTACGCACGGTATTCAATCCCAAGGAATTAGCCAATCCTGGTAAAATTATTCCCACGCCTCGGACGTGTGGCGAGTCGGCTAATTCTGGGCATAAGTTTCCATCGATCGAACAATATTAAATTAATTGATAATTGGTTTAATATTAAAAATCTGTAGTTGGGTTGAGGAACGAAACCCAACACCCCCATCAATCGATCGTGTGGATGTTGGGTTTCACATTCGTTCTACCCAACCTACGATCTTTTAAATAAACAAGCCAGGAGAAACATCGAAAAATTCACCTAATGCCTTCGCTTGCGCTTTACTGATCGCTCTTTTACCATTCACCACTTCCGACACAACTCCCCGCGAACCAATCAGTCCAACAAGATCGGCTTGACGAGTATTGTTAGACTCCATCAAATGCTGTAAAAGTTCGTGTGGAGTCACATGCTCCATCGGATAATGCTCGGTTTCATAATCCTCAATTAACACGACTATTAACTTTAACAGCTTGATTTCTGCTGCTGTTTTATCCTGTTTAAATGTCAGCCGTTCGGCGATCGCTAACGCTCGATCGTATTCTGCCTCTGAATCGATCGCCTGCGGCACAAATTCAGCTAACAACTGTGGATAGTTATCTCTGTCTAATGTAAGAGTCATTCATTATTAAAAGTAAGGATTGTTTTTCCAGTCATCTTTGTCATATTCAGCGTGGGTGAGGAAATATTTGTAATAAACCGTCTGCGACTGATAATCCATGCCGACTATCAATCTATAGGTATTACCTTTGATATTGAACACTGTTAAATTACCCACTGCTTCTGTCTCTGGATAATCTTCACGCACTTCTTCTAGGTTTTGCCAAGCTGCTGTCTTAATTGTGGCGTACCAGCGATCGACTATTTTACCAATGCTAGGATATTTAGCTACATCTGCACGGAGGTTGCGGATGGAAATTAAATGCATGATTTCTCTGATACTTGCTTGGCTTTATTTTGACGTGTTTCATAATAGCGACTCATGTATTGTTCAAATGGGACGGGTTGTTTTTTGTCGATCGATCTATAGCTCCAACAATCAGAACTATTTCACAAGCTGGTAAACCCGCTTTACCCATTAAATCCGTGCTTGTGAGACGTTGATACGATCTTCAATACACCCATGATCTCAAAATGAGAGCGTTTTGTCAATACCCCCGTGGCAGTTACCCTGTGGAGCTGAAGAGTGATAGGTTTCGCCTTCGTTCCATCTGCCTAAAGCTTGGAGATGCTAGCATTGAAATAGGCGCATTGCCGCTTATGATTTCTCAATCCAACTTCGACGATCGATCTCTTGGCAACTTTGCAAAAGAATCAACAACTTAATTTCGCGGTATTTGGCGATATTCACGGACGAATCGCGCTGATGTATACGCTCGCGATCCTCTGGCAACAAGCATCGGGGATCGAGCTGGATGGATTGTTGCAAGTTGGCGATTTGGCAGCTTTTCCAGATTTGTCGAAATTAGATGATGCGACTAAAAAACACGCTCAAAAAGATACCGACGAGCTGGGATTTCAGGATTTCTATGTGGCGACGCCTGAAAGTAAAATTTATTTAGAACATCCCCAAGCTCCGACGACTTACTTTGTTAGAGGAAATCATGAAGATTTTGATTATTTAGGTGGTTTCACCAAACCAGCCGCAATCGATCCTTGGGGGAAAATATTATTTATTCCTGACGAGCAGATCGTGAGTGTAGATAAAGACGATCGAGTATTGAAGATTGGTGCTTTTGGTGGCATTGCCTCGCGACAAGAAGGCGCAGCACGGGGGAAATTAGCTCGCGACAAATATCGCAAAGCTCAAAAAATCAGTAACTCCGAACCGCGTTTTTTTAGCAACCAAACGATCGAGCATATTTCCCCAGATCTTCAGCATGTCGATATTCTCATGACTCATGCTGGCCCCCAATCTCCCGATTTACCGACTGGTTCGATTTTTCTGGAACAGCTCATCGCGCAGCTTCAGCCGAGAGTGCATCTATTTGGGCACCATCATCAGGTAATTTATCGTCAAAACGATGTCACTAATTCGCTATCGGTGGGGCTAGAACATTTAGAATTCGATCGACAGGGGAAATTAAAGCAAGGCTCTTGGGGGATATTATCAATTTCACCAGATTTATACTCTTTTGCGTTTATTTCGCCTGATAGTTTCCCCATCTGGAATAAGATCGATCGACACAATTATCGATCGCTAATCACTCAATAAGCTTATGAATGCCGATATTCAACCCAAGTTAACACAGATCGTTATTTATCCAGTCAAATCTTTGGATGGGATAGTAGTCGATCGCGCTCAGATCTCTACTGGTGGCGCATTAGAGTTCGATCGGCGGTGGGCAATCGTAGATGCGGGTGGTAAAGTTGTTAATGCTAAACGTACGGCCAAAATCCAACAGTTGCGATCGCAATTTGACTTTGTTAATAGGGGTTCGGAATCAGATTGTCGATCGCTAATTCATCTTCAAACTGTAGATGATGCAAGTAATTATACATTTTGCCTCAACACCGAATTAACCGAATTATCGCAGTGGCTGAGTCAGTTTTTTGGCTTTGACGTTAACCTCATCGAAAATACGACGACAGGGTTTCCAGATGACTTAAATGCTTATGGCCCCACGATCGTTAGTACGGCAACCTTGGCAACAATTTGTGAGTGGTTTCCAGACTTAGATTTGGCAGAAGTGCGGCGGCGATTTAGAACTAATTTGGAGCTGAGTGGAGTACCAGCTTTTTGGGAAGACCGACTATTTAGCGCACCGGAAGAGGCGATCGATTTTCAACTGGGGAATGTCCGATTTTACGGCATCAATCCCTGTCAACGTTGTGTCGTGCCTACTCGTAGCTCGTTTAGTGGTGCTGTAACTGCCAAGTTTCAACAGACATTTACCCACCAGCGTCAACAGACATTGCCATCAAACGTTAATGTCGCCAGATTTAATCATTTTTATCGACTGGCTGTCAATACTCAGATCCCGCTGGTTGAAGCTGGTAAGTTTTTAAAGACTGGCGATCGATTGACTATTTCATCTGGAGACGATCGCTAAATTTCTCAATTAGAGCGAATTCTATCTATGAGGAGTGAAGTAGCGATAATCCTTGGCGATCGACTTGCAACTTTCAATACCGATAAAAATACCACCAATGTTATTGACTCTGAATTGAGACTCAATGACATTGGTGGTAACTGCTTTGTCTAAGAAAATTTAACTTTTGAAAAAAGCTCAATTTTCATTAAACCAGATCGACTAAGGCTTTTTAGGCGCGTCAGCAGCAGGTTTAGTTTCAGTAGTTGTAGTTGTTGTGCTCTTGACAGCATCTTTAGTACCAGTAGCAGCACCTTTTACTGCGTCGCCGGCACCCTTAGCACCGTCTTTCATTGCGTCGCCGGCACCCTTAGCACCATCTTTCATTGCGTCGCCGGCACCTTTAGCACCATCTTTCATTGCGTCGCCAGCACCTTTAACGCCGTCAGCAGCACCTTTTACAGGATCGACAGGCTTAGTTTCGGTAGCTGCGGGAGTAGTTGTATCGGTTTTAGTTGCATCGGGAGCAGCAGCTTCTTTGTTACATGCGGTCAAACCAGCAGACAAAGTTAAGCTGGCGATTACCAGTAAAGTTTTCCAGTTCATTAAAATTTCCTCACACTTAATTTTTTGAAACCGGACATCCGGTTACGTTTCTTATCATAGCACCGAGCTTGCGAAATTTCAGGGGGCGCGCAAAGCAGGAAACCGTATTATTTTGGGAGTTGGAGATAGTGGAAACCGAACCATCGATCGTACTCGATCGGCTGGAATATCCTCTCAATCCAATGTGAATGCAAATCTACTCGATCGACAATTGGCTGAATGTCGGGACGATCTGTAGTCGAACTGTATAGCTAAGTCACTTGCCGTTGCTCGATTACCGCTGGTAGACTACGCCAACGAATTGCGGCTGAAGCCACACAGCGATCGTTACAGCTTTATGATGGAGTGGTGAACGTGCATAACTTTTTGTATATTTATATTCCCAACTCCCAATACCAGTGAAATCACCACTTTCTCATCTGACCTTAGCGGATATCTTGGAACGGACGATCGAGTTGAGCCAGACAGCAGCCGTCATCCTCAAATCTTATTATCGTGTCAGTCGCGATCGGTTAGAAGTACTAGACAAAGCCGAAGGCCCCGTGACTGTGGCAGATAAAGCGGTCGATCGACATCTGCTCGATGGCATTCAAGCTATGTGCGGCGATAGCTGTGGTTATTTGACCGAAGAGACTTATCAAGCTGGCGATCTAGAATTACCGCAAGACTGGGTGTGGATTATCGATCCTTTGGATGGGACGCGAGATTTTATCGACAAAACTGGCGAATATGCCATCCATATCGCGCTAACTTATCAACATCGTCCCGTCCTAGCTGTCATCGCCATCCCCGAATCCGATCGAGTCTATGCGGCCATTGCTGGCGGTGGTACTTACCAGATCGACGCCGATGGCCTCCGTACGGTCGTGCGGGTAAAGGGTGGCAAGGATTTGAGTGAGTTAATCATCGTTGCTAGTCGCAATCATCGCAGTAAAAAATTAATCGAGCTATTAGCACGCCTGCCTTGTCAGCAGCAGCTCAAAGTCGGTAGCATCGGCTGTAAGATTGCGGCGATCGTCGAACACCATGCGGATATCTATGTATCGCTCTCAGGTACCTCCGCGCCCAAAGATTGGGATCTGGCAGCTCCAGAACTGATTTTGACAGAAGCAGGTGGCAAGTTTACGCACCAAGATGGTAGTTGCCTCAAGTACAATTGCGGCGATGTCAGTCAGTGGGGCTGTCTAGTTGCGAGTACTGGGGAATGGCATCAGCAGCTTTTAGATGCGTGTGTTTAGGGGTTAGGCTTTAGGGATTAGGCTTTAGGCTTTGACGATTAGTTATGCGGATCGAACAGTTACAGGCATTTTTGGCAATTACGGAAACTGGGAGTTTTCAGCAAGCGGCGCGAAAGTGTGACTGTACTCAGTCCACGATCAGCCGACAGATCCAATCGCTCGAAGAGGATCTGGGGATTGCCTTGTTCCATCGCCACCATCAGGCTAAACTCACCGTCGGCGGCGAACGACTCCTGCCTCATGCCCTCAAAATTTGTCACGAATGGCAGCTCGCGCACCAATCGATCGACATCCTCCGCGCTGGCAAACAGCCAGAACTGAGTATCGCCGCTATTCACTCGGTCTGCGCTCACATGCTGCCAGCGATTTTACAACTATTTTGCGATCGCTATCCTCACGTTCAACTACGCGTTACCGCCTTAGGTAGCGATCGCGCCCTCAAAGTCCTCAAAGATGGATTGGTCGATGTCGCGATCGTGATGGACAATCGGATGATTACCGCCAGTTCCGAGATGGTAGTCCAAAATCTTTATCAAGAACCGATCGAGATTTTGATGTCTACCACCCATTCTCTAGTCCAATATGAGCCTGTCCCCTGGACAGAACTAGTCAAGTATCCCCAAGTAGTCTTCAAAGATGGCTATGGAATGCAGCGACTAGTGCAAGAACAATTTAGCAAGCTGGGAAGCACACTCCAGGCAGTGTTAGAATTAAACACGCTAGATGCTTTTCGGGGTGTCGTCAGACAGGGAAAACTCATTGCTCTATTGCCAAAGTCGGCACTAATCGACATTCACAACGATCCCACTTTGGTGACTCGATCGATCGACCCCATCCCAAATAGCAGCATCAATCTCTCCCGTAATGTCGTCCTCGTCACTAGTAGCGATCGACTTCAAATTCCGCCAATTAAATTTTTCTGCGATTTAGTCAGCGAGCAATTAACAGAGGGTAGGGGATAGGGGGTAGAGGGTAGAGGGTAGGCTTTAGGCTTTAGGCAATGAAACTGCGTTTCATCTAGTTGCTTGGTTCCCAAGTTCCTCGTTCCCTCGTCTCCCTACCCCCTATCCCCTA
>NZ_JANPGM010000361.1:0-3665 GCF_031423935.1 Chamaesiphon sp. VAR_69_metabat_338 | reverse complement strand
TCGGGATGATGATTGCCAGCAGCTTGGCGGTAGGCGGACTTAATTTGAGTGAGCGATGCATGCGGCGGTACGCCGAGAATTTGGTAAGGGTTCATACCTGATGAGCCGATGTGTGCAGCCAACTCTCGACGGCGCACATTCTAACACGATCTATATTGACGTTCTACAGCAACAGATCGAGTCTTGTGGAATCGATCGAGCACAGTAACATAAAAGTACCATTGAATAGAGATCGAGGTTTAAGCATTGAAATCTGCAAACGATCGAGCCAGATTCAGATCGAAACAGCTAATATTTATGGGGTTATGGACGGCGATCTCGCCGATGTGCCTAGCGGTAAGTGGTGGTGTCTTTTGGCTGACTCAGCTTCGTTGGTATCCCACTTCCGATCTGCGGATCTCGATCGCAATTTATCTCAGCTATTGGTTGCTGCTGGGAATGTTACAAGGAGCGTTACTTTTTAAGTTTCAATACCAGGAATTAGCCTATGAGTGGTTTTGGACAACGAGTGTCACTGGATTCTCGATTATGTTTCTCCACGATCTGCATACTCTAGTTTTTGGTATTAATACAGTCGGTGACAATGGCTTATTCTATCTAATCTTCAGTCTACCGTGTGTAGCCCTAGTGGGTAGCCCGATATTAGGGTTTGCTCAATTTCAATTGCTTCAACGCGATCTAAGGCCAACAATTAGCTTTCGTTGCTATTGGGTAGTAATCAGCCTCATATCGTGGATTTCCACTGTTGTAGTGCTTTTCTCACCATACTTACAAGAAAATTCATCACCATTAAGAAATCCAATATTTGTCTTTGTCATCCTCTTTCTAACTGTTACTGCGGGAACTGCGCTCAAAGGTTATGGTGTGATGAAGCATTTGCGAATATAGACGAGTCTTGTGGAATCGTTGGCAAAGCCTCTCGACAAGAGAATCGAGTTCTTGTAATATAAAAATACTATTGAGCAGCAATCGACCGTGACACCTGAAATCCGCACCCGCACCCAAAAACTTCGCGAAAAACTCCAGGCGGCTGGCTATGCCTACTACGTGCTCGACAATCCCGTCATGGAAGATGCCGTGTATGACAGGTTATATCGGGAACTGCAAGATTTAGAGAGTCAATATCCCGAACTGATAACTGCCGATAGCCCCACCCAGCGCGTCGGCGAACGTCCGGCTGCGGGGTTTGTTTCGGTCAAACATAATATCTCGCTCTACAGCCTGGAGAATGCGTTTGACATGGCAGAATTTGCCAAGTGGGAAGCGGGTTGGCAGCGGAATATGGGGAGTAAGGACAATGCAGCATATATCTGCGAACTGAAGATCGATGGTTCGGCGATCGCGCTGACATACGAGAATGGATTATTAGTACGCGGCGCGACGCGGGGCGATGGGGATACGGGGGAAGATATCACTCAGAATGTCAAAACTATTCGATCGATTCCGCTCAAGTTAAACATCGCCAACCCGCCACCAGTCGTCGAAGTGCGCGGTGAGGCATTTTTACCGATTGCTGTATTCGACAAGCTCAATCAGGAACGCGCCCAAGCAGGCGAGCAGTTGCTTGCCAATCCCCGCAATGCAGCGGCGGGAGCATTACGCCAACTAGATCCTAAAATGGTCGCCCAGCGGCAACTAGATTTTTTTGCTTATACGCTCCAGATTCCGACGACGACCCCGCAGACGGAAATCCACAGCCATTTAGAATCGCTAGAAATGCTCGAACGGATGGGTTTTAAAGTCAATCCCCATCGCGAATTATGTGCGGATGCTGGGAAAGTTGGTGAATATTACGATCGCTGGAATATCGACAGGTTAAACCTTCAATACATGACTGATGGTGTGGTTGTCAAAATTAATGACTTCGCATTCCAACAAGAACTCGGCTTTACCAATAAATTTCCCCGTTGGGCAGTCGCGCTCAAATATCCCGCCGAAGAAGCACCGACGCGAGTGCTAGATATCAGTGTCAATGTCGGCAGAACTGGGGCAATTACGCCCTTGGCGCACCTCGAACCCGTGCAATTGGGGGGAACCACCGTGCAACGGGCGACGCTCCATAATGGCGATCTCATCGACCAATTAGACATCAGAATCGGTGATACGGTAATCGTCTGCAAAGCTGGTGAAATTATCCCCAAAGTCGTGCGGGTATTAACCGATCTGCTTCCGGCTGGTACCTCTGCTTTTAAAATGCCGACCAATTGCCCAGTGTGCGATTCGGTAGTAGTTAAGTCAGAAAAAGAAGCAGTATTGCGCTGCAATAATCCAAGCTGTGCGGCAATTCTCAAGGGGTCATTAGTACATTGGGTGAGTCGCGATGCGCTCGATATTAATGGCGTGGGTGAAAAGTTAATCGAGCAATTAGTCGATCGCAAGTTTGTCAATTCAGTTGCCGATTTATACGATCTAACTGTCGAAAAGTTGATGACTTTGGAACGCACGGGTGAGAAGTCAGCACAGAAAACGATCGACGGTATTGCTAGTTCTAAATCTCGTCCGTGGTCGCGGGTACTATATGGTTTAGGTATTCGGCAAATTGGTAATAATGGGGCAAATATTATCACCGAAAGATTCCCCTCGATCGAGTTATTATTACAAGCCTCGATCGACGATCTGCAAGATATTCGAGATGTCGGATTAGAAACGGCGCAATCGGTTTACAATTGGCTCCAACAGCCGGAGAATATCGCCTTAATCGATCGACTTAAAGCGGCAGGACTGCAGTTCGAGCGATCGGTAGAAGATAGTAATAATTCTACTCTCAGTGACATATTTGCCGAGAAAACTTTCGTAATTACGGGTACTTTGCCGACATTAAAGCGCGATGAAGCGAGAGATTTGATTCAGAGTCACGGCGGTAAAGTTTCAGATTCAATTAGTGCCAAAACTGATTATCTGTTAGCTGGTGAAAAGGCAGGCTCGAAGTTAGCAAAGGCAGAGAAGTTGGGGATTAAGGTGATATCTGAAGTAGAGTTAATAGAGTTATTAAGTCAGTCAGTATAGATACGTCTAATCATATGCTTCGCTACGATAGACGATTGCCACAACAAATACTCGGATAACTTCTTCATCTACCGAGTAAATAACTCGATAGTCCCCAATTCGATAGCGATAGTATCCAGAAAAATCTCCTTTGAGGGCTTTAACATTGGGATGAAACAAAGGTGTTTGTTCTAACTGTAATAAGCATCGAGCAATTTTCTTAGCAAGTGCTTTGTCTGCATTAATATAGACATCTTGAGCATCAGGATGCAGTATTACTTCATACATCACTACGAAGATTTCTCCAGTTCGTATATTGGCTTTTAGGAGTTAATTGATTTTGTTGAATTCTTTCTAACAAACCAGGAATTGCCAAGAGATCCTGGGTAGCTGCTTCACTTTCTGTATTAGCTAGATAAGCGGCGAAATCAGCAACTACCTTCAATCTTTCTGGCGATAGTTGTTGGAGCGATCGATTGAGTTGTTGTTGTAGCTCTGTAACAGTTTCCAAAACTGTTTGCGCTCGATCGTCCATCGGAGAATTATCGATAGTATTCATCCTTGTTTTCTCGACTTTAATATTTATTGTCTATTCTAAAGCATCGAGCCTATTTAGCAGCATGGATTACGACACTTAAATATTGAGTCAAAGTCAGCGGATCGACGCCGAGATCGCCGCG
>NZ_JANPGM010000360.1:0-3526 GCF_031423935.1 Chamaesiphon sp. VAR_69_metabat_338 | reverse complement strand
GGGGAACAAGATCCGGAAGTCCCCCTTAAAAAGGGGGATTTAGGGGGATTCTCACCAATGTCGCTTCTAACTAGAGATGCGTACACACCATAGGACATAACCAGGGGCAATCGCTGTGCCCACTCAAACTAATAGATATGGAACCTAACAACTATCAGCCTAGTGCGATCGAAGCCAAATGGCAGCAGATTTGGGACGATGGCAATGTCGATCGAACGGATAATACTAGCACCAAGCCTAAATTTTATGTGCTCTCGATGTTTCCCTATCCATCGGGAAATCTGCACATGGGGCACGTGCGGAACTATGTCATCCCCGACGTGATCGCCCGCCAGAAGCGGATGCAGGGCTATCGAGTGTTGCATCCAATGGGTTGGGATGCGTTTGGGCTGCCAGCAGAAAATGCGGCCATCGAGCGCGGAATTCATCCCGCGACTTGGACGTATCAGAACATCGCCCACATGCGGGGGCAACTCAAAAAATTGGGGCTGTCGATCGATTGGAACCTGGAATTAGCGACTTGTTCGCCCAAATATTATCGCTGGACGCAGTGGATTTTCCTGAAATTTTATCAGGCGGGTTTGGCTTACCAAAAAGATGGCATGGTCAATTGGGATCCGATCGATCTGACGGTACTAGCTAACGAGCAGGTCGATGGTGAGGGACGGTCCTGGCGGTCTGGGGCACTGGTAGAGAAGAAAGCTCTCAGACAGTGGTACTTTAAAATCACCGACTATGCCGAACAATTATTAACCGATCTCGACCAATTGAAAGGGTGGCCGGAAAAAGTCCGGTTGATGCAGGCAAATTGGATCGGAAAATCGATCGGGGCGGATTTAGAATTTCCGATTGTGGGTAGTAGCGAGAAAATTACTGTCTTTACGACTCGTCCCGACACGGTTTATGGCGTGAGTTATATCGTCCTGGCTCCCGAACACCCATTAACGGCAAAAGTGACCACTTCAGACCAAAAAGCCGCTGTCGATACCTTCATCGCTGAGGTGAAGCGGCAGAGCGAGATCGATCGGACTGCGGAAGATAAGCCCAAGCGGGGTGTCGCTACGGGGGCGATGGCGGTAAATCCGTTTACAGGTGCAGAAGTACCGATTTGGATTGCCGATTATGTCTTGTATGAGTATGGGACTGGTGCAGTCATGGGCGTACCCGCTCACGACGTGCGCGATTTCAAATTTGCCCAGCAATATCAGTTACCAATTACGCAAGTAATTGCACCATCGAATCAGGAGATTGCCGAACCTCTGACAGCAGCTTATACTGAGCCAGGGACAATCGTTAATTCCAGCCAATTCGACGGGTTGGATTCGGTTGCTGCCAAAACAGCGATCCTCGATTATGCCGAGCAAAAAGGTTACGGTCGATCGAAAGTACAGTATAAACTGCGCGATTGGTTGATTTCTCGCCAGCGTTATTGGGGTACGCCAATTCCGATGATTCATTGCCCCAAATGTGGTGTCGTACCCGTACCTGAATCAGATCTACCAGTTGAATTACCTGAAGATATCGCCTTTACTGGCAAAGGTGGCAATCCCCTGGCGAGTTTGGAATCTTGGGTGAATGTCCCCTGTCCGAGTTGCGGCACTCCCGCCAAACGAGAAACCGATACGATGGATACGTTTGTGGATTCTTCCTGGTATTATCTGCGGTATCCCGATGCCACCAATGACGATCGGATCTTCAATACCGATCTAACTAATAATTGGCTGCCAGTAAATCAATATGTTGGCGGTGTCGAACATGCGGTATTGCACTTACTATATGCTCGGTTCTTTACGAAGGTAATTCGCGATTTTGGTGGTGAAGATGGCGGTAAAACTAAATTCCTGAATTTTGACGAACCGTTTACCCAATTATTGACACAGGGCATGGTACAGGCAATCACCTATACCAATCCTCGCACCGAAAAAGCTATTCCAGTAGCATCGATCGCCGATCTAGAGCATCCCACAGATCCCGCCACTGGAGATGCACTCAAGGTTTCCTTTGAAAAGATGTCCAAATCTAAATATAATGGTGTCGATCCAGAAAATGTATTAGCCAAATATGGTGCCGATACAGCGCGGATGTTCATTCTATTTAAAGCACCTCCTGAAAAAGATTTGGAGTGGGATGATGCCGATATTGAAGGGCAATTTCGATTCGTCAATCGACTGTGGAAATTAGTCACTGGCTCTACCTCATTAACACCTCAAGCTAGTAGCGAATTGTCTAAATCTGAAAAAGATTTACGTCGATCGATCCACATTGCCATTCAAGCCATCACTGAAGATTTGGACGGCGAGTATCAGTTTAATACAGCGGTATCCGAACTAATGAAACTGAGTAATGCCCTTACTGACTCGGATTGCAAAAATTCACCAGTGTATGCCGAAGGAATTACTACCTTGTTACTATTACTCGCACCATTTGCTCCGCATTTAGCTGCGGAATTATGGCAAATTGTCGGGCATAGTGATTCAGTTCATAACCAAATTTGGCCGCAACTAGATGAGACAGCTTTAGTTGCTGATGAAATTACCCTCGTAATTCAGATTATGGGCAAAACTCGCGGAACGATTCAAGTGCCGACTAATAGCGATCGAGCAGCACTAGAAACCTATGCCAAAGAATCCGCGATCTTCCAAAAGTATGCAGATGGCAAGGAGGTAAAAAAAGTCATCGTCGTACCTGGAAAGTTAGTTAATTTCATCATCGCGTAACTATTATTTAAAAAGTAGTTAAAAAGAACCCCGACTTCTTCAAGAAGCGGCGCGCGTTCTGGAGGTTCCCTCCAGGTCGAGCGCGTCAAGACAGTCGGGGTTCTGAGCGATCGACTATTAACTATTAACTTTCAACCGATTTGCCGCTTCCTCTAATTTCGTTTTAGCAGCATACAAACGATTGAGGGCATTAATATATGCCTGCGCGGACGCCACAATAATATCGGTATTGGCGGCATAACCTGAGTAAGTATAGTCCCGATCCTTGAGCCGAATTGTCACCTCACCGATCGCATCAATACCCCCTTTGACCGATTGCACGGAAAATTCGATCAATTGGTTAGGAACATCAACAACGCGGTTGATTGCCTTGTAGATGGCATCGACAGGGCCAGTACCGATCGCGGCATCGGTTAGTTCTTCACCATTGGGCATTCGGATCGTCACTGTTGCTGTCGGTTGCGCGCGATCGCCGCAGGTTACTTGGACTCGATCGAGGACAAAGATTTCGGGGATTTGTTGAGTTTCGTCGTTGACGATTGCTTCCAAATCTCGATCGGTAATCTCTTTTTTCTTGTCCGCAACATCTTTGAATCTCAGAAATGCTTTGTTGAGATCGTGCTCGGACAATTCCATTCCCAATTCTGACAAGCGAGTCCGAAAAGCGTTCCGACCGGAGTGTTTACCCAGCACGATCGAATTTTCGGTGAGGCCGATCGATTGGGCGTCCATGATTTCGTAGGTGTTGCGGTTCTTCAGCATCCCGTCTTGGTGGATGCCAGATTCATGGGCGAAGGCGTTGGCTCCGA
>NZ_JANPGM010000359.1:0-9609 GCF_031423935.1 Chamaesiphon sp. VAR_69_metabat_338 | reverse complement strand
GCAGGTTTAATCTAACTAAAAATCCTAGCGGACGACGCCTGCTTGCTTGGTCATGTCGATCGGTTTAATCAGATATAAACGGAGTAACTTAATACCCATCGATGCGATCGTTGGTAGATTTTGAATCTTTGTCAACCATTTTGGCGTGGTAGATTGTGCTGAGGCTACTAATTTTAGATAGCTTGCGGCACACTCGTCTAAAATTGGGAAGAACTTGGCATGATCTACATCCAAAATCACAGGGAAGATACGTCCCGCAGTTTTATTGGTTTCTGTGATGACGTCGATATCGAAATCGCGGCTGTTCATCCCTAAGATTCCGTAGAATTTGCTCTCTCTGTCGCGCAGATACATGGTGGCAAATACAGCCAAGAGGAAGAACCGACACCAGAGTTTTGCTCTGAAATCATTCAGGAGTTGGGGTTGCGATCGCATCAGCGCGTCGAAGAAGTCACCATGACGATTCTCGTCTTGGCACCAATTATCGAAGAAATGGAAGATCGGATAGATCCGATGTTCGGGATTTGCTTCTAAGTGACGGAAAATTTTGATGTACCGCCAGTAACCGATCTTCTCCGATAGGTATACCGAGTAGAAGATAAATTTGGGTTTGAAGAAGGTGTATTTGTGATTTTGAGTCAAAAAGCCCAAATCGAGCGAGAGTCCAAAGTCAGCCATGGCTTTATTGAGAAAGCCAGCATGACGGGCTTCATCCCGCGACAGGAGGTTGAAGCCTTCGGCGAGGAGGGGATTTTTATCCTTGAGCTTCCGACTGAGTTCTTTGTAGAGTAGAAACCCAGAAAATTCTGAAGTACAGGAGCTTTCGAGAAACTCAATAAAGATCTGACGGGTTTCGGCTGGGAGATCGTCCCAAGAGCGATCGAATCTTTCATCGCGGACGAAGTGGGTGCGGTTATAATCGACCCGAAATTCTTCGATAATCGCCGATAACTCATCTTCATTGACGGAGAGATCCATTTTCGCCATCTCTTCAAAGTCGGTGGTGTAGAACCGAGGCGTGAGGAGAGTTTCTTTGGCAGGGCGTTTGACACCTGGTCTGATTTCATCAAATGATGATGGTTTTGAAACGGAAGTTACCATAATAATTTGTTTTATAACTAAAGTCGATCGCGATCGAGTCTTGCCGATCGCTCAGACATCTGGATACTGCTATTCGTGCATTTTACCAAGTCTGGACTGGTGCGGCAGTGGTTTTGTGTTAAGAGTTACAACAGAGTCGAGCCAGATCGTATGGCGGCGATCTGGCTCGACTGGATGTACCTTGATGAAGCTGAAATCCTTACACTCCAGTGGCGACCGCGATTTTGACGATCGATAATCGATCGCCTAAACCTAAACCATTATTATGAATTTAGAACCCCGATTTCTTCAAGAAATCGGGGTTCTGTAGCTCTCCTGAAAAGTACTGTAACTATCAACTAGCTAAACTATTACCACTGAACTGCTGAATTTTCGAGACCAATATCCACACTAAGACGATCGCACCCAAACTTCTCCGAAAATAGTTGACACCTTGAAATAACTCTAATATCGCCCACACCAAGAGCGAGCCAGTCGCCAAGATATCTAGTCCCAGATTAATCTGACCAGTTTTGTATAATAACTGCAGCAAACTGGCGGCAAACCAAACCAGGATCGGGATGTTCGGTGGTTGAGCGATAACGATTTCGCCATTGCTATCGCGGAAAAAATTGTCAAAAGATGTATTATTCATTAGTGTTACTCGTCTTAGTTACTTGCCGATCTTTAGGCGGCAAAATGCCACTCAATCGATTTAATTGGTGCTTGTTTTAGTGTCTCTACTAACTCGCGATCGCTCTCGAATTTCATCTGCGTGGGATAACAAGCATCGACGCGAACGGTAAACTCTTTATCTTCAAACGGCCACGGTTTGACTGTCAACTTATGATCGCCGCGTTGGATAATATCGTGTCGCTCGCCAGTTGGCCCCACTGCTATTTCTAGCCACCGCTCGCCCTCGGGAATCTGCTGCTGACACAAAATCAACGACAATCGATCGCAACACTGCATCATTGCATAGGCTTTTTGGGCGTCGGTTTTTTTTACCTTCAAGCTCTTGCGCAAAGACGTCTGTAGCTCGATTTGTCGATCGAGAAACTCGTCGAGTTCGGGTATTTCGCCGCGCTTGCCCTCGCTCAAAAAGCTCATGTGCATGGAAACCAAGAGAGCCACCCACCGCCCGCGATAGCGAGCATCCTCGATGTGCTGGTAGAGAGCCGGGATCGAGAGATCTTCGCCCAAGGTAAAGTCGAGTGGGGCACCAGCTTTGGTAAGATGGCCGCCTTGCCATTCGCGTTCGAGGTCGTCATGATGGCAGATTGCGGCGATCGTATCGATCGAATACGCACTCAGATCCGACTTGCACCAATACCCAGCAATTTGTGCGGCTAATAGGGCATGAGCGCGATGGTATATTATCTCCCAGCCGTTATCTGTAAGGTTAACTATCATTCAATTTATGCGTTGCTGGATGAGGAGCGGGGAGCGGGGAGCGGGGATAGTGGATAGTGAATAAAGAGTTTGGACGCAAGCGTCCCCCAGTCTCCTCGTCTCCCAGTCCCCTAGTCCCCTAGTCCCTCAGTCCTAGTTAGCGTGTTGATGTTTGCCAGTTTCTTGAACGTCGTGTTCGGTTTTGAGCCGCGATACGATGTTGTAAGCATTCGCTTTTGGTGGGGCGGCATCTTCTTCAATGCCTTCAGTGGGGCCGCCGATCTCGTGCCAAGCATCCAGACCGCCCATAATGTGCGTTACGGCCTCAAAGCCAGCAGCTCTGAACATCTGCGCCGCTTGATGTGCTTGCGCGTCTGTGTCGCCGTAGATATAAATATCGTGTTTGGGTTGGAGTGTAGACTTGAGTTCGTCTAACCGATCCATCGGCATCGAGACTGCGCCGGTAATGCGGCCTTGGTTGAAGGCTTCATGTTCGCGAATATCAATAATGGATAGGGCTGGTTCGCCCCATTCGAGCCGCTTTTTCAAGTCGTGGGCTGTCGATTCTTCTTGGAGAACGACTGGGGTGGGAGTCAAGTTTCCTAGAGCGTCTTGAATGCCTTCAACAATGTCGTGTAAATCTGCCATAAATATTTATTTTTTAACTTTCAATTCTGCTTCTTTAGCATGGCAGCATCAGCGAGGAATCCCTTCTACCGAATGGTAGATCGTGGGTTAGTTGGATTTTGGATTTTGCGGATCGATCGCCTTCGGCGGGGCAAAGCCCTACGCGCGGAGGTTTCCGACTCATGGCTTTCAGTCAGCGGCGCAGTATAGGCGGGTTTCCCGCCCATACAACTGCGACAAGACAGCGATTCGCGCACGCCTCTGTTTCCCGACGGTTTGCGGATGCGCTCGTCACGGAGGTTTCCTCCAGGTTTAGCGCACCAAGCAGCGGCGCATCGAACGGGAGGTTCCCTCCCGTTTGTGTGCGACAAGACAGCGACCCAAATCACGCGGAGGTGACCCATGGCTTTGGGTCAAGAAGCGAATCGAGACAAAACAGGATTGGGGATTGGGGAAACCTAGCTGTCAGTGAAGTCGGCAGATCCATCTGTTTTGGATCGTTCTTTAGAGTGATATGAGATAGATATAAGCGATCGAGAAGACAGTTTTTTCTCGGACGATTTGGTTATCATCAGAATCGAGATCTCGGTACCACTTTTTGGGTCTAATGACCGAGGCTAATTGGAATCTCTACCCAATGGCAGAGGCTAAAGATTTAAATTTCTCGCACACTTTAATGAATCATACTTGGAGAGCTATTTGTAGTCAGCTAGAGCGGTTTAGCGATCGAATCTAGCTTGGATAGGGGCGATCGACATCCACGCTCGATCGATAACTAAGTGTGCTAAGTAATTTATCGATAACGTCAATCTCGGTTGTATATTTAAGAATTGAAGATGTTTCATTCTAAATTCCTCAAGCATGCCGATCCTGCTGTCTCGAAGTTACCCGCGATCGATCTAGAGCGCGATCGTCCGCAGCAGCTCACCGATGCGGCATTAGTAGTACCGCCGCCATCCCGATCTCGCAGACGCCGCCGCTGGCCGTGGATCTTGGGAGTGGTATTGTTGCTGGGTGGATTAGGTTTGGGTTGGCGGTGGTTGCAAGCCAGTCGGGCGACTAATGCCCCCGCAGGTGCGCCAGGGGCGGTAGCCGGTCAACCGCCAGCAGTACCCGTTAAACTAGCGACGGTAGCTAGCAAAACCGTCCAGGATAGTACGGTTTTTGTTGGTACCTTGGAATCGCCACGCTTTGTGACAATTAAGACCCAGGTAGAAGGGCGCATTAGCCAGATTTGGTGAAAGAAGGCGATCGCGTCAAGCAAGGACAGCCGATAATCGCCTTGCAAAGCGATGACGCTCAAGCTTTGCTCCAACAACGGCAAGCGGCACTGCAACAAGCTCAGGCCAATCTCGCTCTCTTAAATGCCGGAACGCGCCCCGAACAAGTCGGCCAAGCTAGAGCAACATTAGCACAGGCTCAAGCCAAACTCAGGGACGCCCAATCTGGATCGGAACTAGAATCGATCGCTCAAGCCGAAGCCCAAATCGTCTCCGCCCAATCGTCACTGACTCTGGCGGCATCCCGCGCCAATCGCTATGCTCGATTAGTCAAACAAGGCGCGGTGTCCCAAGATGCATACGCTGGTTATGTCAACGAGCAGGGTAATGCTGCCGCCGCGCTGGTAGTCGCACAGCGGAAATTAGACCAACTCCGCCAAACGCGGACGGCGGATATTAATTCCTTCTCGGCAACGGTCAACCAACAGCAACAGAATCTCCAGCAACAGCTCAATGGCTCGCGTCCGCAGGAGATCGCCCAAGCGCGGGCGCAAGTCGCTCAGGCTGCCGCGCAAGTTCGATCGGCGCAAGTGCAACTTAAATACGCCAAAGTCTTAGCACCTTTTACCAGCACAGTTGGCGATATCCCGTTTAAGGTAGGGGATTATGCTGCCAAGGGCGATGCGCTAACAACTCTGACCAAAAACGACTCCTTCGACCTGAATTTGTCGATTCCCTTGGATCGCGCCAAGCAGTTACAAGCTGGTACTGCCGTGGAGCTGCTAGATGCCGCTGGGAAGCCAATTGAGACGGGTAAGATCGGTTTTATCGCGCCGAATGCGACGGCAGATTCGCAGACGATTTTAGCTAAGGCTAATTTTCCCAATTCCAGCCGCCGGTTGGTCAATCGGCAGTCGGTACAAGCCAGAGTAGTCTGGGACAAACGTCCGGGGATTTTGATTCCGGTGACGGCGATAACGCGGTTGGGTGGGAAGACGTTTGTGTTTGTGGCGGATGCGGGTAAGCAGTCGCCAGATGGGAAGTCTAGTTTGGTCGCTAGGCAACAGCCGGTGGATTTGGGCGCGATCGAGGGGGGTAATTATCAGGTAATTAAGGGGTTGGAACCTGGGGAGAAGATCGTGACGACGGGGTTATTGAATCTGACTAATGGTGCGCCGATTGTGGTGGCACCTAACGATAATAATAACGCTCAAAAAACTCCTTGATTTGCACAATTTTCAGAACAAATATTGCTTCTAAATCACACCATCTGTAGGGGCGGGTTTATGCCATAACCTTTGGTTAACACCCAAGATTTCCAAATCAAACCCGCCCTCCCCCACAAATAACTGTTGGCATTCGATCGATTCGGCAATATTAACAATTCCAGTAAGGGCGGTTTGATATATGCGATCGACATCAAAAATAATTACACCATTTGTAGGGGCGGATTTATGCCATTAATTTCGATCGACAACCACAAGATATAAATCAAACCCGCCCTCACCTATCAATAACATCTTGCTTGTCTTGGCTCTTGCCAAATCGATAATTTATACACCCTAGCTGGGGAGGGCGGGTTTGATTTTAGATTACTTGTTAGAAGTGACATTTATGGCATAAACCCGCCCCTACAGACCCGTACAGTACTAGAACCCTATTCCCTATCCACTATCCACTATCCCCTATTCCCTATTCCCTATTCCCTAACAGATGTTTGTAAATACCTTTATCAAACGCCCAGTTTTGACGACAGTTTGTACATTTATCATTCTGTTGTTGGGGAGTATTGCGATTCCGATTTTGCCGATTTCGCAGTTGCCGGATTTGGCTCCGGTGCAGATTAATGTGGTTTCAACTAATATCGGTGCGGACGCCCAGACGACCGAAAATACCGTCACGAATATTATCGAGCGGCAGATCAATGGGGTCAAGGATGTCTCGTATATCTCATCGAATACGGGCAATGATGGGTTGAGTAATATTTCGGTGTCTTTTCCGACTGGGGTCAATCCCGATATCGCTCAAGTTAACGTTCAAAATAAGCAAGCTTTAGCATCGCCGCAGTTACCAGATACCGTCCAGCGGACGGGGGTAACTGTCGAGACGGCTTCGACGAGTTTGCTATTGGTATATGGTTTTTATGCGGACAATGGTGAATATGACAATATTTTCATCAGTAATTATGTCGATCTATATGCGCTCGATTTAATTAAACGGGTACCTGGTGTGGGGAGCGTGCGGATTTTTGGGGAGCGTAAATATGCGATGCGGTTGTGGCTCGATCCGAATAAATTGGCGCAGAACCAACTGACGCCGCAGGATATTACGACGGCGTTGCAAGAGCAAAATGTTCAGGTGGGTGCTGGAGCCATCGGCAAAGATCCCGCACCAAAAGACCAAGGTTATGAGTTTTCGCTGCGGGCGACGAGTCGGCTTAAGGATGTCTCGGAATTTGAGAATGTAGTACTAAAGGTGAGTACTGGCGGCACGCTCATTAAGCTCTCGGATGTGGGGAGAGTGGAGCTAGGCGCAGAAAACTATGCTTCTAATGCTAAATTTACCTTGCCTGGAAATCAGCCCAAGGCGGCGGTAGGACTGGGGGTATATCAATTGCCGGGAAGTAACGCATTGCAGGTGGCGAAGGCGGTTGAAGCGCAGATCGAGACGTTGGCGAAGAGTTTTCCGCCAGGGTTGAAGGCGCAGGTAGCCTTTGACACGACTCCATTTGTGGAGATTTCGCTCGAAGAGGTGCTACATACCTTGGTAGAGGCGATCGTGTTAGTAGTCTTGGTCATCTTTGTATTTCTGCAAGATTGGCGCACTACCATTATTCCGACGATCGCAATTCCAGTGTCGTTGATTGGGACGTGTGCGGCTCTGTTGGTATTGGGCTTTCAGATCAATACGCTGACGCTGTTTGGCTTCGTGTTGGCGATCGGGATTGTGGTCGATGATGCAATTATTGTGGTGGAGGCAGTGGCGGTGAAGCTAGAGCAGGGCATCCCACCGTTGGCGGCGGCGATGGAGGCGATGCACGAGCTGACGGGGGCGATTGTCGCGACGTCATTGGTACTAATGGCGGTGTTTATTCCGGTGGCATTTATTCCCGGAACGAGTGGGATCGTCTACAGGCAATTTGCTCTAACGGTGGCGTGCTCGATCGCGATTTCGGCTTTTAATGCGCTGACTTTCTCGCCGAGTATCGCCGCCCTAATCATGCGTCCGGCGCGTCCGGCTAGAGGGCCGGTGGGCTGGTTTTTTGGGAAGTTCAATCAAGGCTTTAGTTGGTCTACGCGGCGGTATGTCGGCTTTGTGAGCTACCTGACGGGGGCAAAATTGCTGGTGGTAGGGGTATTTATCGCCGGCTTGATTGCCACGGGTTTCATGTACAAGGCGGTACCGACGGGGTTTATCCCAGAGGAAGATCAGGGCTACTTTTTCGTCATCGCTCAAGCTCCCGATGGGGTGTCTTTGCAATATACTTCGGCAGTGCTCGATCGAGTTGCCAAAGAAGTGGCGGTAATTCCGGAAGTCCGAGCGACGTTTTTGATTGCAGGCTTTGGGTTTGATGGGGGAGCTTCTAATGTGGGGCTGGGGTTTGTCAGTCTCAAATCGTGGAAGGAGCGGACGCTAGAAACTCAGTCTGTATACGGATTGTTGCGGAATTTGAATCGGAAGCTGGCTGGCATCACCGAGGCGCGGGTGCTGGCGGTCAATGCGCCGCCAGTCAGGGGTTTGAGTGCGACGGGTGGGTTTGAGTTTCTGATTCAAGATCGGACGGGTTCGGCACCGATCGAAACTTTGGTCGAAAATACCCAGAAATTCATCGCCGCCGCCAATAAACGCCCCGAACTCCAACGGGTATTCACCCAGTTCACTGCCAATACGCCCCAATTTGACATCCAAGTCAATCGCAACCAAGCTAAGGCACTGAATGTCAATGTCAATGATATTTTTACAACCTTACAGACTTATTTGGGTTCGCAATATATCAATAACTTCGTCCAGGGACAACGCCAGTACCGCGTCTACATCCAAGCTGACGGTCAATTTCGCGCCAATCCCGACGATATCGGCAAGCTATATGTGCGATCGAGTGGTACCGCAGCCGGGGGCACGACGACTACTACCAGGGCGATGATTCCCTTGAGCAGTCTGGTGACGATTACGCCGTTTGTGGGGCCGAAAACCATTTCGCATTACAACTTATATCGGGCGATTAAGGTTCAAGGAACTCCGGCTCCTGGCGCGAGTTCGGGTCAGGCGATCCAAGCGATGGAGGCAGTCGCCAAAGCGACTTTACCCCAGGGATTTGGCTACGAATGGACGGGGACATACCTGCAGGAAAAATCTTCGGGGGGCGCGACTGGCTTGATTTTCGCACTGGCGATCGTCATTGTCTTCCTCGTCCTCGCCGCGCAGTATGAAAGCTATACCGATCCGCTGATTATCTTGCTGACGGTACCGCTAGCGATCTTGGGCGCAATGACAGCGATCTGGATTCGATCGAATATCTTTATGGCAGATAGCCTGTTCCCGAAGGTGGTGGACGATATCTACTGCCAAGTCGGCTTAGTTACCCTGATCGGATTGGCTGCCAAGAATGCCATCTTGGTGGTGGAATTTGCCAACCAACTCACCGAGCAGGGGATGAGCTACACCCGCGCGGCTGTTAAAGCCGGAGAAGAGCGATTGCGACCGATTTTGATGACTTCATTTGCCGCCTTGTTGGGCTTTTTGCCGCTGGTACTTTCTGAAGGTGCGGGAGCCAGCAGCCGTTGGTCGTTAGGCACGGCATTATTTGGCGGGTTGTTATTAGCAACGTTTTTGAGTTTATTCTTGGTGCCGATTCTCTATATCCTCGTCAAGACGCTTGCGGCGGCTGGGGCGAAGCGGTTCGTACCAAAGCATGAGCTGGTGACGACAACTAATGGCAAGACTGCCGAACCAGTGCAGCGGGGATAGGATCGGACGTTGCTGTGTGTGAGGATGGGTGCCGTTTATACACAAGTCTATTTGAGTTGATTCGCGGATCTAGATCCCCGCTGTCTTGTCTTGACGCATCGACCTGGAGGCTTCCTCCAGGTCGATGCGTCGCTGTCGTGTCTCGCTTCCATGGTCGGGGCACCCGACCGGAGCGAGCCGCTGACTAAAACGCACGCTGTAGGCAAGCGAAGCGAGACGTGCCGCTAGCGGCTCGCAGCCGGGAGGGAACCTCCCGGTCGATGCGCCGCTCCCGGATTATGCGACCCAAATCACGCGGAGAGTGGAGGAGCATGTGTTTGGG
>NZ_JANPGM010000358.1:0-7147 GCF_031423935.1 Chamaesiphon sp. VAR_69_metabat_338 | reverse complement strand
CCCTCCGATCGCTAATCAACTTTAAAATTCATTGGCAACCGAACGTAGACACCATGCGGATCGTTGAAGCTTTTTAACACGTCGAGTTCGGATTTGACTTTGAGTAATTCTGTGGTGAGGGGATCTTGACTTTGGAGCGATCGCACTTCTTTACCACCCGCAAATTGTTTGAGTAGTTTTTCTTCCCAACCTTCAACAGCGGGATATTCTTCGAGTTCCCAATCGCGACCGAGTTTAGCAGTTTGGGCAGCATAAACGATCGCGTCGTTTAGACCGCCAATATCGTCAACTAAGCCGACTTTTTTGGCATCTGTTCCCGACCAAACTCGACCCTGAGCAATTTCGGCAACTTGCTGTTTAGGTAGTTTTCGCGATTCAGAAACTTTGCTAATAAAGTCCTCATAAATATCATTAACCATTTGCTGAGAAATCGCTAGTTCTTGAGGCGTACGCGGACGCGCAATTGTCATACTATCGGCTAATTTTGAGGTCTTGACCACATCCCAAGTTACGCCGTTATTGTTTGCTAGTTTTTGATAGTTAAAACTCATGCTAAACACCCCGATCGATCCGGTAATAGTATTCGGCTCGGCAAAGATCTTATTAGAATAAGTAGAAATCGCATAGCCGCCAGATGCAGCCATATCTCCCATCGAAACGACTACGGGCTTTTGTTTTTGTAATAGTCGGACTTCGCGCTGAATGATATCGGAAGCTAGAGCACTACCACCCGGACTATTGACGCGGAGAACGACGGCTTTGATATCATCATCGGTGCGTAATTCTCGCAATTGGCGGGCTAAACTATCGCCACCAATTTGACCGACACCGCCTTCACCGCTGACGATGTTACCTTGTGCGTAAAGTACGGCAATTTTGCGACTGGAAGTTTTGGGTGCGCGATTGGTGACTTCGGCATAGCGATCGAGTGTAACGCTGCGAAAATCAGTCTTATCTTCCTCATCGGCACCGCTAATCTTTTTGAGTTCGGTTTGGACTTCATCGAGGTAAGCCGTGCGATCGACTAGTTTTTCTTTAATCGATTGGGATGCAGTTAATGTCCCACGATCGTCAGCAATCTTTTGGATTGAATCGGGCGTAAGTTTGCGACTACTTGCAACTGATGACTTGAAGTCACCCCAGAGATTATTTAATAACTGTTGGGTTGCTTCGCGGGCTTCGGGACTGAATTTATTTAACGACCAAGTTTCACCAAAAGATTTGTACTTACCGACGCGGACGACTTCGACGCCAACGCCATATTTATCTAAGGCATTTTTAAAAAACATTGTTTCCGATCGAAAGCCATTAATATCGATCGAACCCATCGGATGGAGAAAGATCCGATCTGCCACTGAAGATAGATAATAATCGCGTTTGTCCATATCGACATTGTAGGCAATTACTTTTTTGCCTTTGGCGCGAAACCGCTCTAGGGCGTTCCGAACTTCTTTGAGCGTGGCAAAACCAGTACTGCTGAGTTTGCCATTACTCCCATCTAAATAAATTGCTAATATTTGCGGGTCATTGGTAGCAGAATCGATCGCATTGAGGACAGATTTTAATTCGGTGACGCGAATAGCTTCACCAGAGAGAGCTTGTTGTAAGGTTTTACCCGGATCGAGATCGACGATCGAGCGCGATAAATCGATCGTCAAAATCGATTTGTCGGGTATTTTTGCGGCTTCATTATTAGTGGCACTTTGGACGAGCGCGCCGATCGTAATTGTGACTAAAGTTAGCGATAGTGCTGAAAATAAAGTTAACCCTAAGAGACTACCGAGCGTACTAGCGAGAGCTTGTTTGAGAAATTGACGCATATTATCTAGAGCAGTGTGAGGAAGACCGTAAAATAAAATCTCAGTTTGAGCAGTTAAACTCGATTGCCAACTCTCGGACAGCGATTTGGCAATCGCCCGATCGATCTAGCGGTACTTCAATACCTGCTGTAAACGTGCGGCTAGCGATCGGCACATAGCAGCACTAATCCTCATTATGCCCAGATCTCGACCGCGATCGGACTAGTTGCCTAAAGCCTAATGGTAGAGTGACTGGGAGTGTCTGAGTGCCGCTACACTGGCATTACCCGTACAGAACAATACTGTTTGGATTTCGGCCATCAAAATCTGTGTTAGTTCGCGCACGGCAGCGGTAGAGCTGTCTGCGGCTTGCAAAAAGGGCAGAGCCAAACCACCGATATCCGCACCCAGCGCGATCGCTTTGGCGATATCCAAGCCATTGCGCAAGCCGCCCGAAGCAATCAAGGGCACCTCCGGCGCAATTTGCCGAATGCTGGTGATACATTCGGTCGTGGGTATCCCCCAGTCGGCAAACGTCTCTCCCAATCGGCGTTGGATCGCTGTTTGCGCCCGTTCGCTCTCGACTCGCGCCCAAGAAGTACCGCCCGCGCCAGCCACATCGATCCCACTTACCCCCGCTGCCAGCAACTGTTGTGCCATCGGTGCCGAGATCCCGTTCCCTACTTCTTTAACGATGACGGGTACGGGCAAGCGATCGCAAACGCTGGCAATGCGATCGAGCAATCCCCGGAAATTTGTGTCACCCTTGGGTTGAATACACTCTTGCAAGGGGTTGAGATGTAAAATCAAAGCATCTGCCTCTAATAACTCGATCGCGCGCTCGCACTCCTCAATTCCATACCGATAGTTTAATTGCACCGCCCCTAAATTTGCCAGCAACAAAATATCTGGGGCGATCTGGCGCACTTGGAAAGTAGCCGCAACTTGCGGCTGTTCGATCGCCACGCGCTGAGAACCAACACCCATCGCCAAGCCATATTCTTGAGCGACTTCAGCAAGGCGATAATTAATCTCTTGGGCTTGTAGTGTACCGCCAGTCATCGAAGAAATCAAAATCGGCGCACCGAGTTGTTTGCCCAGCAATTTTGTCGTCAGATCGATCTGATGGTAGTCTAGTTCTGGCAGACAACTATGGCTAAAGTGATAGCGATCGAAGCCACTGCTTTGACTTTGAAACTGGACATTTGATTCCAAACAAATGCGGATATGTTCGGCTTTGCGATCGACTGTAGACATAATTAGGTAGGTTCGGGGGCGATCTTGGGCTGCGGCTTACTTGTCTTCCGTAGCTTACCAAATAAATAGTCAGCCGCTCTCAATTACTTAATTGCTAGCAACTTACGAATGCGTTGCTAATTTGATGTATGCTGCTCCGCTCCCCGCTCCCCGCTGTCTTGAAAAGGTGCTTCACTTGCGGCGTTTTCTTATTCGGGGGGAACCCCCGAATAAGAAAACGACAAGACAGCGGAGTTCGTCCGGTCGGGTGCCCCGACCATGGAACGAACCCAAGCAGGGGAAACCCCAAGATCGCGCTTTTCGCTCCCCGCTCCTTCTCCAGCATTCATAATTAAATTCAGCAATGCCTTAATGATGGAACCGCCCGTAAATAGCATCAAACTGTCACAAACCGCCAAAGACCAACTGGTCAAACTCAAGCGCACGACTAAAATCGATCGCTGGAATGTTTTGTGTCGCTGGGCTTTTTTTCGATCGCTTGCCGAAGCCGCGCCACCTTCATTAGTGCCCCTACCAGCCGATAGCAATCTAGAAATGTCCTGGCAAGTATTTGGCGGAGAGCTAGCCGATCTGGCGATTCTGGCCCTCAGACAGCGATGTTATCGCGATGGACTGGCACTGACGCCAGAAATAGTGGCACAACAGTTTCGATTGCATTTGCATCGGGGTATCGGCTATCTCGCTGGCGATCCGAGTCTGCGCAAAATCGAACATTTAACAGCTCTGGCAATCGATCGGTCGGGATCGATCGAGAATTGATAATTACTTATTATTGAAGGACAGAAGATTGCGCTAATGAATTAGCGAGTTTGACTTACTATCGAATAAAATACTTTGTATTTATTTTGTTCGAGCGCAAGTATTTAAGGTGCGTTACGCTTCGCAATGCGTCAAGACAACACACCCTACGATTTTCTAATAAATCAAATATGACTACATACATTAATTACGATCGGCATAACTTGACGATCGAAAGTCCCATAGCTCGTAGCCGCTCGGATAAGCAATTTTTACGTATTTACCAATTAATTTTTCCCACCATTTGAGGGGATGCGGGAGCGAAGCTACTTGAATGTGCGGACAACCCACGAGCCGAGCACCCAAAAGATCGGTCAAAAGACTATCGCCAATTACCACCACCTGGCGGGGTGCGAGATCCATCGCGGCCATTGCGCTGCTAAACGCTGCTGGGTAAGGTTTTCGGGCGGACTGAATTGCTGGTATTTGTAAATATTCAGACCAATATGTAACTCGATCGCGATGGCCATTCGATAAGATAAATAGCTTGAATCCTAATTTTTTTGCCAGGGCGATCCAGGTAATTGCATAAGGCGATATGTAGCGATCGTCTTCAGAAATAATCGTGTTGTCGAGAGCAATAATTATACCTTGGATGGATTCATCCATCAGCCGACCGAGACTAACTGCTGCCAAAGATCGCGCTTGTTTCGGCCAACAATGTTCGCGAGCATTGTTCCTAAGCAGATCGGGTAAATATGTTGCAAACGAGAGCTTATTCATCTTCATTTTTGGACTTTATTAATAACTAATCTGGGATGGCCAAAATTCTCGATTTGCTGGAGTGAAAGCGATCGCTAACCAGAGCTAAAGCTGCGAAATATCACAATAAAAGTCAAATTTAAACATGCTTGTCGAGCTGTCTCGATCGACACAATTTAGATCTTAATCTGGGCAGAGTGTTTGTAGCATACTAGCATGAATGAAATTTAACATCTGTCAATTGGTAGATCGATCGCCGGATTGCCACTTATCTGGCAATTGCAAATTAGGGTAGGCGGCTCGGTTAGCCCCGACCCTAATTTTTGTAAATAACTCATAAAAATTGGATAAAGCTAGATCGCTACCCACAGATCGAAACGTGCGATCCCCACTTAACGGGCATCGATCGAGAGTCGCACTCGATCGCGGACGGGCGTGGGACGAGGATCGCGACTAGAACCAATTAGTTGCGCCACCCGCACCGCCGAGGAAATCGCGCCGCCATGCAAACCATCGCCCAGATACGCGCCCACATGATAGGTACGACGCTCGCCATTAGTAGCAACAATGTCATCGCGGTGACGAAAAGCGGCGGTAGTGTAGAGCGGGGTATGATGCGACTGAACGTGGACGATCCGATCGCGATCGATTAACTCTTCTAGTTGGAACGAGAGGAAATAATGGGGTGGCGGGGAGACATTGCCGAGCTGATTGAGATAGCCGTTATAACCCCAGCGGGTATTGGTTTGAAAAAAGTCAAATTCTGACGGGCGGGCGATTCCCGCTCGATCGTACATCAGGGCATCGCGATGGACGATACTGGTGATGTAGTTCGGCTGCCAAGCCCCAAACCGGCGGCTTTCTGCGGGGGTCGGATCGGCGATTAACGCCATGACTCGATCGGGTGGCGTGGCAAAGACGACGCGATCGAATCGTTGGACGTGACTGTTTTTGACAAAAATCTCGATGGCATCGGCACTGCGGACGACGCGCTCGATCTCGACATTGAGGGCAATGTTACCCCGAAAGCGCGCGAGGATTTTTTCGATATAAGTATATACCCCACCTTTAATCCCCACCCAATTAACGGCGATATATTCGCGGAGCATCGGAATTGCCAACTGAGCGGGAAAATCAGCGAGTAGTTCAAAGGGAATCGAGTAGCTATACATCACCAATAGCTTCAACCAAGTGTTGCGATCGCTAGGATCGCTCAAATATGCCGACAGCGATCGATCGCGCAAGTCTTGCACCCCAAAGCGGGCGCGCAGCCACAAGCCCATCGATTGAGCATACAGAGCATTCAGTCGCCACCGTTCGCGCCGCTGCGACATCCCGCTTAAGTTATTGGCGATCGTCACTCCCGACAGATATTTACGACCATCGTTAAAAAATATCGCCGAGCCAATCCGGACGGGTTCGAGTTCGACCTCTAGTTCCCGCATCAAGCGGATAAAGTCGCCAAAAGCCGTCGGAAATTCGAGGACGCCGCTTTCTAAAATCTCCGCGCAATTACTGTGAGTAGGCTTGACATTCTTGTTGAGCGTACGAATGTGTCCGCCCAGGATCGGCTGTCGCTCTAACACCGTCACCTGATGTCCTTGCCGATCGAGCAGGTAGGCTGTCACCATGCCACTGGCACCGCCGCCAATTACCGCAATTTTCATAATTAACCTCCAAATTAGGACGAGCTACTCCCTTCCCAGTGTCAAATTAGACATAATGTTTTAGGTCAAAAATCTCAATTGCCTAAAATCGCGTCGCCAGAGAGGCGTTGATAGAGGAGTGCCCCCGTCCAGATCGTCGGTGCAAAGCCGGGATAGCCAGACGAGGCATTGCAAAAATAAAACTGCCCTAGCGATGTTTCGTGATTCAATCGTCCCAACCCCATATTTTGCGGGGTCAAACTAGAACCATAGGAATTACCTTGGGGACACCAGCAATAGCGTTCGTTGGTCGTCGGACTCCCCGTCACCTGCAAGACCAAATGCTGCCGAAAATTCGGGACATAGTGTTGTTCGACGACATCGAGGATCGAGTCGAGGATTTCCTGCTTTTTCTGGTTGTATGCTTGGCGATCGCTTTGGCGCAGTTGCTTGAAATACTGGTAATTAGCCACAGTCAAAAATTCGACAATCTGGCAATCCTCGGGACAGTCGCGACTCTGGGCAGTCAGCAGTGTTGGGGTGGTAATCGCAAAGCTAGGATTGGAATAATCGTGGCGATCGTACATCTGGGCGAAGGCAACGTTGAGATCTTCGTGCCCCGTATGTTCGATATTCCACTTCCCAAAGCCGTAATCGCGGAGATCGAGATCTTTAACCACACAATAGGCCATGTAATTGGATGCCGAATACTCGTAGTTAAGCTTGCGGCGCACGGCTGGGGAGAACTTGTCGATGCCGATCTTGCGGGCGGCAGTTTGGGGGTCGATATTGCAGATAACGGTTTTACCGGTAAATTCCACGGCTTGCTTCGTGGTGAGATCGATCGCGCGCACGCCAGTCACGGTGCGATTTTCGATGACAAACTCCCGCACTTCATGCTCTAGCAATACTTCGCCGCCGTTAGAGACGATCGTATCGACAAAG
>NZ_JANPGM010000357.1:0-4278 GCF_031423935.1 Chamaesiphon sp. VAR_69_metabat_338 | reverse complement strand
GAACTCCAAACTAGGGCTACCAAAATTTATCAACAAACCCACTGGAAAATTGTAAGCCACCACATAATTCTTTGCTTGGGCTAGATGGACATCTTCGAGTCTGATGACGGCTTTGATTTCAACAATGACACGATCCTCTACTAAGAAATCAGCACGGCGCGTTCCTACCTGTATTCCTTCATAATAAATATTTTGTTCTACTTCTCTACCGAAACTTAACTTTGCTTTGTCGAATTCTATAGCGAGACACCGCTGATAGATGACTTCTTGAAAGCCATTTCCCATTTTACTGTGGACTTTCATCGCGCAGCCATTAACTTTATATGTGATGTCGTTGAGTTCCATAGCCTATTTTCCCATGCGTGCATCTCTAGTGTTCCCCTACACCCATCATGAGAATCAGGATTTAGAGGATTTTAGGATTTTCAGGATTAGGTTATTTGTCGGATGCGGGGATGATTGGGATTTAGAGGACTTGGATAGCTGGATGGATGCGAATATATTCGCAATCTCTGCTGCTCACCAACATCCTAATCCTGAAAATGCCAATCAGGATTTTAGGATTTTCAAGATTGACAGGATTAGGCTATGTGAAGGATGCGAAGGCTATTAAGATTATGATACCCACCAACACCCCAATCCTGAAAATCCTAAAATCCTCTAAATCCTGATTCGTCCGGTGAGTAGTTGCTGCATCAATCCTAGTTTCTGTTGCTTGTAAGCAGCCAATTGTTTTTCTAGCGTTGATATTTCCTCATCCGCAGCAGAGAGTACAGCAGCAATTTTTTCCTGCCCTATCAGGATTTTAGGATTTTCAAGATTAACAGGATTTAGGTTATTTGCAGGATGCGAAGGTTGTTAAAATGATGCCACCCACCAACACCCTAATCCTGAAAATCCTAAAATCCTCTAAATCCTGATGCGTCCGGTGAGTAGTTGCTGCATCAATCCTAGTTTCTGTTGCTTGTAAGCAGCCAGTTGTTTTTCTAGCGTTGATATTTCCTCATCGGCAGCAGAGAGTACAGCAGCAATTTTTTCCTGTTCTGCAATTGATGGTAATGGAACTTTTATCTTTGAAAAATCTTTCCACCTGAGACTACCTCGTCTTTCTACGGATGCACTAGTATTGATAGAGAAGATTTGTCTATAATATTCAGTTTTCAAAACTGAGTACAGGAATAAATCATGAACTCTATTACTATCAGTCTTAAACACTGTATACATTGGGCTAATTAAAGCTTTATCGCATAAATTCTGATAACCGATCGATCCTTCGTCGATGTGATTCGTAGCATAAGCAAACATTCCATACTTAACTATCTTGTAAGTCGATGTATCTTCACTAAATACTTGCTTTCCAAAATACTCAAGAGAATTTACTAAACCTTTGTACTTTGAACATGATAGTACTGTCAAATCATTTGCTTGTTTATTTTTTGTGGAATACTCTTGGGCAATATCAGCAATGGGTATATATTTCCAATCTGATGGCAATGAACCATATAGAGTTTTTTGTCGATTATCGCTACCCTCAAATTCCTTAAAACGCTTCTTACCAGTCAACAACTGCTGCATCAGCCCCTGCTTGCGCGATCGAACCCTCCCAATCAACTTCTCCAGCAGATCGATCGACTCATCCCAAACCCCAAGCATCTCCGCAATCCTACACTGTTCTAAAAGCGGCGGTAAATCTATTGGAAATTCTTTAAGTAAAGTTGTGTCTAATCGTCCGGTTCCGTGTCCAGCGACATTAACTAAATTTAATATTCGATTTTTATTAGCAATTAAAGCATAGGCAAGAAATAAACCTGAAACTCCACTTTTAGCAACAAGAGCTTTAATGTCTTGATTAAATGCAACGTCACGCTCTACATATCCAACTGGCAAATCTTTTAGAAGAGTCATACCTCTAACCAGCACAAGAACTGACCCTTTTTTAGCTATTTTTGCCATAGCTAAACCTTCAGGTGTTAATTTAAGCCCAGCATCTTTTATGCTAAAGGATTTCATATCTTTGGCACTCACCCAAGGGTAATCACCTTCCCAATAATTGGACTCTTCTTTACTTGGTGTTCCTCCAGAAGAAAAAGTAGCTACCTCATCAAGTTGTTTTGTTTCCCATAGCTTAATTTTCATAAACCCAACTCCTCAAGATAGCCAACCATCCGAAACTTAACCTTAGATAACTCCTCCTCCAAACCATCGATCTCCGCCTGCACCGCCCCAATATCGATCTCCGCCTCCTCCTCAAAAGTATCCACATACCTGGGAATATTCAGATTAAAATCATTCTCCCCAATCTCATCAAACCCCGCCAAATAAGCGTACTTCTCCACGGTTTCCCGCTGCGTGTATGCCGCGACAATCTTGGCGATATCTTCCGCTCTGAGATTGTTCTGGGTTTTCACATCGGCATAATCCCGACTGCCATCGATAAATAGCACCTTGTTGTCTGGTTTATTCCGCTTAAATACCAACACCGCCGCCGGAATTCCCGTACCGAAAAAGAGATTGCTCGGTAAACCAATCACCGCATCTAACAGATTTTCGGCGATTAATTGTTGGCGAATCTTCCCCTCACTACTGCCCCGAAATAACACGCCGTGGGGCACCACTACCGCCACTCTGCCGCGCTCTAGGCTCATGGTTTCGACGATGTGGGAGATAAAGGCAAAATCGCCCTTACCCTTGGGGGGAATGCCCCGATTGAAGCGTTTGAACCTGTCGGATGCCACATCATCCGCGCCCCATTTATCGAGACTAAACGGCGGATTGGCTACCACCACTTCAAACCGCATCAGCTTATCATTTTCCAACAGCTTGGGATTGCGAATCGTATCGCCCCACTCTACCCGCGCACTATCTACCCCATGTAGAAACATATTCATCTTGGCTAAAGCCCAAGTTCCGCCCGTATTCTCCTGCCCGAACAGGCTATAGTTATCACTCCCCTGACGGCGCACATAGTTGGCACACTTAATCAACAGCGAACCCGAACCGCAAGTAGGATCGCAAATCCGTTCTCCTGGTTGAGGCGCGACTAATTCCGCCATCAATTCCGAGACTTCCCCAGGCGTGTAAAATTCCCCCGCTTTCTTCCCCGCTCCGGCGGCGAATTTAGCAATCAGGTATTCGTAGGCGTAGCCAATTACAACCAGATTGCCGATACGGGATGGGCGCAAATCTAGCTTCGGATTGGCGAAATCTTCCAACAGCATCTTCAACCGCGTATTCCGTTCCCGCGTCTGCCCTAAATTCGCCTCACTATTAAAATCAATATTCCGAAACACCCCCGCCAGCTTGAGTTTATTCGCTTCCTCAATCTGCTCCAATGCCTTGTTAATTACCTCGCCGAGGTTGGTATCGTTCCGCTTGGTATAGACATCATCAAACCGACAATCAGGGGGCAATACAAACCGCTCCCGCTCCAATCGCCGCAGAATTCGCTCCTTGTCATCGCCATACTGTACCTGCAATTGCTCGTAATGTTCAGTCCACGAATCGCTGACGTATTTAACGAAGAGCATTACTAGGAGATAATTCTTGTACTCGCTAGCATCGATCGTCCCACGGAACGTATCACAAGCCCGCCAGAGGATGTTATTTATCTCATCCTGATTGACGGGAAGGAGAGGAATGGTAGCTTTGTCCATGTTGGGGTAGTTGCCGTTGCTGTCGATCGAGATTCAACAGTAAAGGATAGCGCGAAATCGCCTACCGCAAATGTCACAGTCCATTAAAACTACTCATAAAAAGCTACGGTGCATACACAAGTCGGTTAGACTTCGTTTCGAGCGGTAGATCCCCCCTAGCCCCCTTAAAAAGGCTACGGTGTATACACAAGTCGGACTTCGTTTTGAGATCTGAATCCCCCCTAACCCCCCTTAAAAAGGGGGGAACAAGATCCGGAAGTCCCCCTTTTTAAGGGGGATTTAGGGGGATTCTCTAGGGTCTAAGTTACAAACAATACTTTCAAAACATCTTCTAAAACATTAGCGTCCGATCGTACATCCGATCGAACGCTAAAAAATACATGTTTAAAATGCGGATAAAAGGACTTGAACCTTCACTTCTTGCGAAACCAGAACCTAAATCTGGCGCGTCTACCAATTCCGCCATATCCGCAGACAATGTTTCTAACCATAGCACAGATAACATCTAAAATCAAACATGTCCCCAAGAGGATTCGTGCTTGCCAAGTGGATGCACGAACGGTGGCCAAATCGTTATATATTAAGTAACCTACCTTCAGGTAATTCAGATCCCTCGATGGTTGCC
>NZ_JANPGM010000356.1:0-13088 GCF_031423935.1 Chamaesiphon sp. VAR_69_metabat_338 | reverse complement strand
GGGTTGTGGTTGGTTGTGTACCACGTACGATATTGCTGCTGCAATTAGCAGTTGTAGAGCACCGCTCCCACACTACTTGCTTATTAGTGTCTGTTGCTGCGGGTGCGTTACCGCTGCGCCGAACGGTAAAAATCGTATCCATAACTGGATTAACATCCCAGTTAGTCCCCCCGCTGGTAAAGGCAGTAATAGATCGGGAATAACCTTGATAGGTAACGCCATTGACAGTAGTACTACCAGCAACAGAGGTTTCGCTATCGAGAGTTATGCTACCGATGGTCGCGGCTTTGGCACTACTAGACAGAAAAGTGCCAAAAGATACAGTCGAACAGATAACACCAGTTATGGTTACTGCCCTAAGCAAATTAGATTTTTCTGACATAATGTTCTTTTTCTGGAAATAGGGGGGATGGATTGCAAAAGTTTAGGGTATTCGATTGAATCTCTTTACTTGCTACTACCAATCCTGGCTTACAGGAATACAAATGTCAATCAGTAAAATTTCATCGATCTGCATAATTGTCACTACACTTAAATACCAACGATGAATTAGATTTTATTCAAACAAGATTGGCAATTTTTGTCATAATTTGTTCTACATAGGGCTAGACGATCGCGCTCATCACTTCAAGCATTTTAATCACAGCACATGAAATTTCTCCATCCGCTACCGACACCGATCGATCCCACTGGTGGAGCGATATCTGCTGTGACTGCCTTGGCACCGATGCAGGACGTGACGGATATTCACTTTATGCAGACGATCGCGGATTATGGCTGTCCCGACTACTTTTTTACCGAATATTTTCGGGTGCATCGCGATTCTGGTTTGGATAAATATATCTTGCGATCGATTACCGAAAACACGACGGGTTATCCAGTGTTCGCGCAGATGATTGGCGAGAGCATTCCCGATTTGGGGCGGACGGCTAGGTTGCTGAGTCGTTACCCGATTGCGGGTATCGATCTAAATCTGGGTTGTCCCGCACCGCGAGTGTATCGGAAGAATGTCGGTGGGGGCTTATTGCGCGATCCTGAAACGATCGATCGAATTTTAGGCGAATTGAGATCGATCGTAGCCGGTCGCTTGACGGTGAAAATGCGGGTGGGTTTTGAGGATACCAGCCAATTCGATCGAATTTTAGAGATAATCGATCGACATGATATCGATCTGCTGAGTTTGCACGGTCGTACTGTCAAAGCGATGTATCACGGTGCTGTCGATTACGACCTGATTGCCCATGCCGTCCAAAAATTGCGCTGTCCGGTATTGGCGAATGGGAATGTCAGTTCGGCAGCCACCGCGATGCGCGTGCTCGCTCACACCCAAGCTGCTGGCGTGATGATCGGACGTGCTGCGATCCGCAATCCCTGGATTTTCAGGCAAATTCGTCAGGTCTTAGCCGGACAGGTCGCTGAAAGCATTACGTTAGAACAGGTGCGGGATTATATCGATCGATTGCACCAGTTGCAGCTCGGTAAATCCGTCCCCGAACGATCTCGCGTCAGTCATCTGAAGATGTACCTCAATTACATCGGGCAAAGCGTTGACGCCGCAGGTGTATTTCTGCGAGACATGCGTAGAGCTACAACCGAAGCCGAACTCTTTGGCATCTGCGATCGCGAGTTGCTTGGTGAGGTCGCTGATGGCGGAGCGCGTCTATTTGCGACGGAGCCTTATGTGGGACTATTTGCCCGTCCCCAGTGCGAAGCTTGAATGGGCTTTGCGGAAAATTGGAGTATGAAGCATAGATTTTGCCCTCACCCCGCCAGAGCCGAAGGATCTGGCGGGGTGAGGGCAAATCGTCACTTAAAGCGGCAACGCCTCTAAATGTAAAGTTGTGAAGATTTTAATTGCTTGCAACTGTTGCCGCGCTGAGTTGTTCTAATTAACCACAATCCGCATATTTAGCGATCGAGTACATCAGCCAAAATTGCGTCGATTTGTCGATCTACCCAGGCTAGTTCGGTTGCGGCAATCCAGTACGGTGGCAGTAGATAAGCACGTTGCCAAATTGATGAAGTAAGACACCATGCGCGATCGCCTGGTGTCCGATTTTTCTTCCCACATTATTAAGGTACCCAGCTTTGTCGTGGTTATTGATATCGATCGCCGCAATTGTCCCTGTGACTCGTAATTTAGTTAACTGGGGATATTTATGGGCTAACTCTGTGCGCTGCTGGTGATGCCACTGTTCCATCTGGGTATAGATAGGCTCATTTTGGGCTAGTAGCTCTAAGGATGCCAGTGCAGCGGCGCAGCCGAGGGGATTGGCGGTATAACTGTGTCCGGGATAGAGGGTTTTGGTGGGATCTTCACTATAGAAACTGTTGTAAATTTCCTCGGTGGCAATAGTCACCGCCAGGGAGTATCACAATTAGTCCAATACTGATAAGCCATCTTGAGGGCAATTTCGACAGCGGTAGAGCCATTATCTGAGTAGAATACTCTCGTTAACTTTTTCGGCAATTTCGCCACCAATTGACTCGCTAATTGTTGGGCTGCCTCGTGGGTAAATCCGGCAAAGATGACATGTTCTAACTGCGCTGCTTGCCGCGCGATCGCTTCCACAATCTGCGGGTGCGCGTGTCCGTGGAGACTAACCCACCAACTAGAGATACAGTCAGCAATCTTGCGCCCATCTGCTAGTTCCAACCACAATCCTTTACCGGACTTAACTTCGAGCGGTTCTGGAGCGGTTTTTGCTTGGGTATATGGGTGCCAAATGTGGGCGTGCATGTGTATGAAAATTAGTATATCGTTATAATATAAACCTCAGATCGACTTATAATGATAAATTTACCTGACTGAAAACCTGAGAAATGAAGGGTTCTATAAATCCGTCGAACAGAATAGTTGTTTTAGAGTAAAATTTAATGTCCGCACTAAATTTCAACACTGCCAACCAAACTTTCCGTCAATTACTCGGAAACGGATTAACCTATCGAGTACCACCATTTCAACGGGATTATTCTTGGACGGAAGATGAATGGGAAGATCTTTGGCAAGATATTCTCGGCCTATTCTCAGAGGATAGTGAGTCGGCTCATTATCTAGGTTATTTAGTGTTGCAATCATCCGACAGTAAGCAGTTTGAAATAATTGACGGACAACAACGTTTATCAACGATTAGTATTCTTATTTTAGCTGCGTTGGGACACCTTCAGAATTTAGTTAAAGATAATATAGATGCTGAAAGAAACCAGCGGCGTAAAGACAACTTGCAAAATAGCTATATTGGCTATGTCGATCCAGTTTCACTCATTTCTCGCTCTAAACTAGAACTCAATCGCCATAACAATCGCTTTTACCAAACTTACATGGTTCCGCTCGAAACAATGCCAAAGCGGGGACTAAATGCTTCAGAACATCTGCTCCGTAGAGCCTTCGACTGGTTCCAAACTAGAATAGTTGGATACTGCCAAAAAGACGGTACAGCCGTTGCAGCCTTTCTAGATACAATGGTTGACAAACTCTTTTTTACTGTCATTACCGTTACTGATGAACTCAATGCCTTCAAAGTTTTTGAAACCCTTAATTCTCGTGGTGTTAGGTTATCTGCGACCGATCTGCTCAAGAACTATCTTTTCTCAATTGTTAGTTCGGGAGATACACATGAAACAGAACTCAGTGCAATTGAAGAACGTTGGGAAAGAATTGTTGATGAATTGGGAAGTGAAAGCTTTCCTGAATTCTTGCGTGTATATTGGAATAGTTGTAACCCATTAGTGCGAAAAGTCGATCTTTTCAAGACAATTCGTAAACAGATAGTTACTAGAGGACAGGTTTTTGATTTACTTCGATCTCTAGATAAATCTGCTTCTATTTATGCAACATTGCGCGACCCTCAAGATTCATCGCTAGAAGCGTCAGAAAGACAATCTCTCGATCGATTATTGATGTTCAATGTCCGTCAGCCTTTGGCAATGTTGATCGCTGCTTACCGGAAGTTTATCGATGTAGATCGTCCCATATTCACTCGCCTTTTGCACGCTGTCACTGTTATTTCCTTCCGCTACAATGTTATCTGCAATCTGCCTCCTCAAGATCAGGAAAAGATTTACAATAGTGTTGCCAATAAGATCTCAAATGGAACGCTAAATAATTGGCGATCGATTATCAATGCGTTGCAAGATATTTATCCTGAGGATCGTTTGTTCTCAGCAGCATTTCAAGAAAAGGAATTTAAAACAACTGCTTCACGCAATAAGAAAGTGGTGCGTTATATCCTATTTCAAATTGAGAAGCATGAATCAGGACAGGAATTTGAATTTGAAAGTGCTGCCTATAACCTAGAGCATATCCTACCTGAAAATCCATCTGCGGCTTGGTCGCACATGGATGAACACAATCAAGATCGGTTTGTGTATCGCATTGGTAATATGACTCCTTTAGAAAAAAAGACAAATCGAAATATTGGAAATAAAGGATACCTTGAAAAGATAGCTGCTTTTCAGGAGAGTTGTTTTAGTATTACTCAAGCTCTTCCCGATCGGTATACAGAATGGAACGAGTCAACTATTGCAGCTAGGCAAAATCAGTTAGCGAAGATAGCCACTGCAATCTGGCGAATAGATTTTGGGAACTAGTCAACAATCGATAATTGGATCGCTTGTATTTTTTAATGGTTGTTCTATCCTAGTGAACGCTATCAAATCTCGATTAATAGATCAACTTATATCCGACTTCCGACGTTCGGCTAATTGCAACAGAATTTGCTGGTGACGTTCGCGGGTAATTGGATAAAAATAAGCCAGGATTAAACCACCGATTAACGAGATCGTGGGAATCGGCCCGATCGCGAGTCGGATCGCCATTAATACTGCTGGCAATTGTGCTTGGGTGTTGCTGTTATAACCAGTCCATTCCAAGCTCTGTAAAATTGCCGCCAGTGCGACACCCAGACAGATTTTTTGTAAGAACACCATGAAGCTATAGAATAATCCCTCGCGGCGTTGTCCGGTTTCTAGCTCATCTAGTTCGATCACGTCGGGCAACATCGACCACGGGATTAAATAAGCCGTAGATACACCCAATCCAGCCATCATCGCCAGAATATACAACAGAATATCTTGGCCTGGTTGCAGTAGGAATAAGCCCGCCTGAGCGATAATCCAAAACCCCGTACCCATGAAATAAACCGCTTTCTTGCCAACTTTTTGACTGATTTTATTCCAGACGGATAACATTGCTAATGCCGTACCTTGAACGGCTAGCATAATTTTGGGAGCATCGGCTTTAGCCAAGCCCATATAATTTTCGGCAAAATAGGGAATAATTGCTGCCGTCAGTTGGAGACTAAACCAAGAGCAGAGATAAATACCGACGACAAACAGAAATGGACGATTGGTAAATACCGATCGAATTTGGGCGAGCAGGGGTTGCGAATCAGGAGTTTCAATTCTGACGGCTTGGTGCAGATTGACGAGTTTGGCGCGGGCTTGCGTACCCCAGACGCAATAGAAAATCGGTACTACCGAAATAATTGCGCAGATAATTCCGATCGTCAGATATTGTTGGGCGGGATCTTTGACCAATTGAAATACGCCGATCGCAATTAATAATGCGAAAATACTCCCACCGATCGAAAAGGTGAAGCGAAAGCTACTCAAACTAGTGCGTTCGTTATAGTCTTCGGTTAGCTCGGCGGTTAAAGCAGTATAGGGCAAGCTATACATCGTAAAAAATGTCCCCAGCAGCATCGATACCAGGGTATAGAATCCAAACAAGCCCCACTGATTGGTCGCGGGAAACGGAATCAACCATTGACAGATAAATAAGATCCCGAAGGGAATGGCCGAAAACAGCATCCAGGGATAGCGTCTACCCCACTGTGCCTTGATTTTGGCTCCAAAGACATCCCCGCGATCGCTCATAATCCCAATGACCGGATCGAGAAAGGCATCCCAGACTCTGACAATTAATTGCGTCGCTCCCGCCAATCCCGGTCTTAAATGAGCGACGTTGGTCAAAAATGGCGAGAGATAGGATAGGAGTAAAATCCCGACGATCGCGCCCCCGATGTCGCCAGCACCGTAAGCCAGTTTGGTGCTAAAGGTCATTGGCTCGATCGGCGGGAGTTTGGCAGTCTCAGCGGGGGGATTCATATTTAGTCGATCGTTGATAGTTAATAGTTGATAGTCGATCGTCGATCGGGATTTGACCCGATCCTGACGCAATCGCCGTAACAGCATTGTAGCCGCTAACTCTGGCAAGATCGGCCAATTCCAGCCCAGTTATCGATCGACAATTGTGAAAATTTAGCCCGATTTCATGCGTTCGTAGAGCAATTCAAAACTTTCTGGCGTGACGCTAAATTCACCGCGAAATGGGTAGTCCATAGCTGCCATCAAAAATACCAATAGCCCGATCGTTGCTGCTGTTAAAACGATCGTCACATCCTGCATAAACTGTCGATCGTATACCAATAGCCACGGAATCACCAGATTCAATAAAGAGCCAAAAATCACCACTAACCATAAAGTAGATGGCAAACCACCCGTGACACTTTGAAGCCGACTGCGGCGTTGGCGGATCGTTTCATTGAAGGCGGCAATTGTCTCCGCATGAACGGCCTTCATGCTCTCGCTGACTGGCTCAAAAGCATAGAGAGCTTTTTGAAAATCAGTAACTTTGGCAGTACCACCTTTAGGGACGATCCCTTTTTGTTGGGATGGCCACTCCTCATGGATCGCATAATGAACGTACTCTTTGAGACTATTTTTGAGCAACTCCCGCGACGGATCTGGATAGAGCGAAACCGCTCGATACAACACATTAATCGAAGAAACTTCCTGATTGACATTCGTACTAATATCGCTAAACTCTTGCCAAGCTCCTACCGAAATTAGTCCGAGCGTAATCCCGAAAAATACGCCGACGGTGGCGACGGTGGCATTGACGAGGTCGTTGTATCTCCCATCATTGCCAGGAATCCGCTTGACCCACCGACGAGTTAGTCTTTGCCCGAACAAGCCGATCGATACAAAAAAGCCAATCACGATCGCAGCAAATACCGTGTTGGGCAGATCGTAAAGCCAGAATAAATTCATCGTAAAAGTTAGATTAAATTTCTGCTATGACATACAAGGGTATTATTTTACCATTCGCATCAAGCTCGCGAATAGATGCGACTAGCGGGAATTCCTTGCCACGATGTTGCTGCGGGGACTTGTTCTCCCTTCATAATTAGCGACAGCGGTGCGATCGAGACATCATCGGCCAGTAACGAGTCATAGAGGACGACGGCTGCCGAACCCATTTGACAGTCATGTTCGAGCCGAATCCGTTCCATCTTCATTACCCGATCTTCAAACAGGTGAGTTTGCAGCGTGCAATTGTGATTGAGGGTGACATTACGACCGATCGAGATCAGGTCGAATTCGGTGAAGTCAGTGGTATCGATATAGGCTCCCGTGCCGATCCGCATTCCCAGGAGACGAAGGATAATCGGGGCAAACGGGGTGCCGAGCAGGAAGTTGAGACAGCCAGCAACGACCATCGATTCATAGAGTCCGGTGATTAGCTCCGTCCGCCAGACAAAGTTGCTCCACAATGGGATCGTACCAGGCTGGTAGCGACCGACGACTAACCATTTAAGTGCGACGACGAGTAAAGCCGACCCGATCGACGCAGCAGCATAAATCAGCGGAAAAATCAGTGCCACAATCGACCAATGCATGTGGTCTGGTAAGTTTAACATTGTCACTTCCATCATCAATAAGACGATAAAGTGCATCGTGCCAGGGACAGTAACGCGGCAAAACTCGATCGCCAGTCGTTGTAAATACAGATAGCGTCCGGGTTTATAGGTTTGGGCGGCACTAAATTCATCGACGATCTGCCGATGGGGAATATAGATGGCAGGCGAACCCATCCAGGCACTATCTGGCACCATCAGACTGCCATCGCTCGGTGGAACTGACATACAGCCGATCAGACAGTTATCTGCCACTCGGTCGTGACTGGGTACGACCGCACTATTGCCGACAAAGGCTTGACTGCCAATGTGGGTAAAGGAAAGTTGCAGCCAACCGCGCTTGACTTGGCTGGCTCCCAATGAGACATTATCAGCGATAAAACTTTCCGACCCGATCGAGATTAAATCCGGCGTGAAGTGGCTGACTGTCGAAATCTCAGCCCGCGCACCGATTTTGGCACCTAGCAGCCGCAACCACGGCAATAAATAGAGAGTCGAATACAGTGTCGGTACCATCTCCAGACTCAAACTCATCAATCGATCGATGTACCAGTGTCGTAAGCCAAAACTACCGTGCAATGGATAGTTGCCAGGGCGCACTTTGCCCAGGAGTAAATATTTGAGGATGACTACTTCTAGGCAAAATACACCGATGAACGAGATACTGCCGACAAACGCAGCGGGAATCAGCCACAGATACCAATGCACGGCAGCAATCAGCTTACACCACAGCAGAAATCCTGGTAAGGCCGCGATCGCGGGTACGAATAATTGACCGATCGTGCCGATCGCATAAGCTAAATAGACTAAGATCGGGTGGCCTTGGCGTGCTTGTCCGAAAGGAAACCGACCTGTATTCGCGCTGGCGACTGTTTGATAGGTCGCTGGTGCGCCCACCCATGCTTCACCAGCCGGGATCGCGCGATCGGCTGGGAGATAGGATAAATCGCCTAGCTCGGCTTCATCTGCCAATCGACTGTTTAACCCCAAAACGCTCTTTGTCCCGACACAGCAATCCTTTCCGACCGTAATCCGATCGATTATCAACCAACCATCGACAATCTCACAGCCCATTAGATTGCTATCGGTGCCGATGCTGCTGCCATCGCCGATTTCCAGCAAGTCAAATGCCAAGATATCGGTCGTTCCCAGATAGACATGCTTGCCAATTTTGGCTCCCATCGATCGACAATACCAGTTAAATAATGGCGAACCCGTTAACAGCATTAGCGGCACAAACGACAACACCTGACGCACGAGCCAGAACCGCCAATAGTAAGCACTCCAGAGTGGATAACGTCCGCGCTTAAAGCGACCGATGACCAACCATTTGATCGGAATACTCAGCAGAATTAAGGCTGGATAAACGCTAATAATTAAGCCAGCGGCAAACGTGCCAGCGGCAATCCGACTCATCTCAAAATTATGCTCGTCCACCAGTTCGTAATAGACAAAACCAGGAATCAGCAGCGGCAGGCTATAGACGGCATACATCAAATAAACGCCGACACTCGCCCACAGGGTATTGGCAATATTTGTGGCAGCAGTCAGGCGGATGCGTGGAGTCCGAGGTTTTTCTGTGGCACCATCCCGATCGAGACTGCGCTGATGCCAGCGAGTAGTCAATTCGGCTGCTAATTGAGCGATCGTTGGATGCTGGTAAATATCAAGAACCGCGAGATCCTGAAACTGCGGATTTTGGCGCAATTTTGATACCATGACGGCGGCGAGTAATGAGTGCCCACCCAATTGGTTGAAAAATTCATCATCGATCGAAATCCCCGTAATCCCAAATACCTGTTCCCATACCGCCGCAAGTTCGCGTTCGGTATCGTTACTCGGCAACCGTCCGGCACTTTTACCAGGAAGATTCACCCCAAAGTTTTCCGGTGCGGGCAAGTTTTTGCGATCGACTTTGCCACTAGGTAGAGTGGGTAAATTATCGAGGATTTCTAAACTCGCTGGCACCATATAAATCGGCAACCGCGATCGCATGGTATCCCAGATTTCATTGACATCTAGTTCGACACCTTGCTTGGGTACGAGATAAGCAATCAATCGATCGATTTCGACAACCTGTTTGACCGCGACAACCGCAGCACTCACACCTTCACAGTGCATAATTACCGACTCGATCTCCGATAGCTCGATCCGAAAGCCGCGTAATTTTACCTGTCCGTCAATCCGGCCTAAGAATTGAATTTCGCCCTCAGCAGTCCAACTCCCTAAATCTCCCGTCTTATACAGCCTGTCCGAACTTTCGGGATCGAAGGTAAACGGATTGGGGATAAATTTCTCAGCCGTTAAGTCGGGACGGTTGACATAACCGCGCGCCAAACAAATCCCGCCGATGTGAATCTCGCCTTCTACGCCGTGGGGGACTGGTTCTAATTCGGCATCGAGAATATAGACTTGATATGTGGGCAAAGGCTTGCCGATCGTAATTACGCGATCGGGATGACATTCATGCCAGGTAGTAACGACAGTTGCTTCCGTGGGGCCATAAGTATTCACCACTCGGCGGCGATCGTTACACCACCGCGCGGCTAGTTCCTGGGGACACTGTTCGCCGCCAAGAATCAACAACCGAATCGTCGGCACTTCGATCTCCATCATCGCCAATAATGTCGGCACGCAAGATAATACTGTCACCTGTTGCTCGGTCAAAAAGTGCGCCAAATCGACCCCCGAACGCGTCTGCTCGATCGATCCCACAACTAAGGTCGCACCAGCGGCAAATGTACACCAGACCTCTTCTACCGACGCATCAAAAGCGATCGAGAAACCCTGATAAACGCGATCGCCAGAGGTGACATGATAAACCGTCTCATTTACTACTTCGATATAGTTCCGACTGCTGCGATGCTCGATCTCGACACCCTTCGGTCTGCCAGTAGAGCCAGAAGTATAAATGACATAACTCAAATCTCGCGCCCCAACGCCGATCGAGTCTCGATCTAATCTGGCAGTTGATTCTAATGCTAATTTTTCCGCGCAACTATCCACGCAGACAATATTACCGAGCTGTAGCTCTTTCTTGCTCGCCAAATCGGTAGTAGTAACGATCGTCTCAATCCCACAATCAGCGAGAATATAATCGATTCGATCGGCTGGATATTCGGGATCGAGGGGCACGTATGCACCACCAGCTTTGAGAATTGCCAAAATTGCGATGTATAATTCTGGCGATCGGGGTAATAGTAAGGCTACTCGCGAACCACAGATAACCCCTTGCTCGACCAGAAAATTAGCTAATTGATTCGATCGAGCTTCGACTTCGCCATAACTGAGGATCTGTGACTGATAACTAATTGCTGGCTGATAAGCGTGAGTATCTGCTTGAAGCTCAAATAATTCGTGGAGACAATCTACTCGAACGGGTATCGGGGTAGGGGAGATGCGTGAATCTTCGCTCAAAATCATGTGTTTGGGCTAGTGTGGGGGGATTTAATGACTATTTATGGCAGGAATCTTTTCGGCAACGACTATCATCCTCGTACCTTCACCATAAGTCAAGCTCGATCGACCGATTTCGACATACATTCGCTCGCCTAAATTGCATTATGTATAATAGGTTACGATTCAAGCTTGTCGTTAAGCTCGATCTTCGATTTATACCCCGAATGCACAAACTTAAAGCCGCCAAGATATGCAAAAAATATTAGCAGTCGCGATTGCCATCAGTCTCAGTACAGACATTCAGATGGCTGCTTTAGCTGACACTTACGACGATTTTATGAAAACTCAAATTGCTGAGTTTCAAAGTAATCGGGGCGAGGAATTTAAGTGTAAACAGCGAAAAATTGAGGCGATCGTCAACAACCAGAAGGTCGCTTATAAACTTTGTCTGTTGGGCGGTAAACCGATCGAACTCAACGTCTATCTGGATGACACTCTTACCAGTAGCAGTAGTTATCGAAAAGGTAAATTAGTCCATCTCGCATTATCGGAATTTGGCGATGGAGTTGGCTTCCGCAACGGTCAGCCAATGGTTGAGTGGCATTATGGCGAATATGGCAAGCGAGGAGTTAACTGGAAAATTGCAGCCAAAGATAAGGCTATTTACCTACAGAATGCCGCTGAAGACAAACGCATTCTCCTCAAGTTTGGCCTTCGCTAGCTTCAAAAAATTTGGTAATGCGATCGAACTCCAGATCTGCAAACCGATCGATCGTCCAATTTGCCCGCCGCTGCAACATATGGAACGGATAAGTATTCGCGATCGCCACGGCTTGAACTCCAGCGGCTTTAACAGCCTCCAGTCCCGCAAAAGTATCTTCGATCGCCAAACATTCTGACGGTAATAAGTTGAGATCTGGATAGAGTTTATTTAGCTTATCGATCGCGAGTAAATACCCTTGTGGATCTGGTTTACTCTCGCTGATATCATCACCCGCCACCAGCTCATCAAAAAACAGGCCGAGCTTACCTTGCTTCAAGATAAACTCGACTTCCGATCGAATTGCTCCCGTCACGACGGCTAATTTATAGCCACTATTAAACATCTGCTCGATAAATTGTGAGACATCTGGATAAATTGGTAACGTTTCTAATTGCTCCAGTTTTTGACGATAAGCGATCGCTTTTTTAGCTATTAACTTATCCAAATATTCCTCAGTCACAAATCGCCCGCGTGACTTGAGCAAGTCCGTCAACGCCGCTCGATCGCTTCTACCCACACACACTTTCCAGAATTCTTTACCTTGGGGGGGTAAATTTTCTGATAATAGCAACTCATCATTTAGCTCCCGATGAATCGCTTCATCCTTAATGATTACCCCGTTGAAATCAAACAAAACCGCTTTTAAAACCACACTTAAATTAATTGATAATTGATAATTGATAATCGATCGTTAATGTTCTTAAAGCCTAAAACCTAAGACCTAAAGTCTAAAACCTACAGTAACTTGATTGATCCAGAAGACATCTTTGGTGCGAACATCATCAAATCCGGCTTTGCCCAACCAGGCATCGAGATTACCCGCTGCATAAGATTGGATATAGGGTTCTTCAAAGATGTTATTCAACCAATCTAGATTGCGGAGTGTGCTTTGGTTGCCGTCGAGAATCAGAATTTGACCTCCAGGAGCTAGCAATCGATAACTTTCGGTAAGGATAGTTTGAGCCACTGCTGGGGGCGTTTCATGAAACAACAATGCGGCGGTAATCGTATCGAAACTACCAGCTTCAAACTGGCTTAAGTCCGTCGCGGTACCATGCTGCCACCTAATCTCGACACCTGCTTCTTTCGATCGATCCTCCGCTACTGCCAACATATACCGAGACAAGTCTAAACCCGTCACGACGGCATCTGGAAAGGCTTGTTTGAGGGGAATAGTCATCGAACCCGTCCCACAGCCCAACTCGAGAATCCGCTGGGGTTGAGAG
>NZ_JANPGM010000355.1:0-3546 GCF_031423935.1 Chamaesiphon sp. VAR_69_metabat_338 | reverse complement strand
ATCGTCGCGTTTCAACAGATGCCAGCCATCACAACCAGCTCCCCATAAGTAATGTTCTGAGTTGGATCGATCGACAATTTGCATCTTAGTTCAGAAGTTAAAAGTGAGTCTAGATCTGGGAATTATAAGTATACAGATATACTTTTAAGGGATTCTGAATATGTTCGACGATTTCGATTTGTTGTTAATTGCCAAGTTTGCGATCGGGGAGTTATTGATTGGTATCATCGCTGGCATAATCTTTAAGCTGGTGATGAAATTCAATGCCGAGCGAGATAGTAATTGCCAAATATTTGAACCGAAAGCATACAATTCCATTAAATTTGGAAAATTCTTCCCCAGGCATTTTGGAGATGCTCTTTTACTTTCTCCTGAATTCATAGTTGTTAAGTCATTAAACGGTCAGGTGATTAGTGAAGAGTTTTTTACTTTTTTAGGAGCTTCCTCAAAATTTATCTACGAAAATGGGATATTCAAAGGCGGTGAATTTTCAATTTTGATTTATCCCGTATATCTTTTTACGGTTATAGTTCCGATTTTGGTCGGCTTTTTCCCTTCGTTGTTACCTTTTATTGGCAAGTTCTTTAGCCCACTTCTTTATTCTGGGATAGTTTGGCTATTATCAACATTTTTAATTCAAACAATAGTTGGATCTCTAAAACAAGCTTTGAGTAATCCAGAATAAAATAAATCTATTTTTCTACTCACTGACCATCTGATTTTCTTGTCGCAGGTAAGCTTCGATAAACTCATCGATTTCGCCATTCATCACATCGCCAACAGCAGTTGTTTCAACGCTCGTGCGGAGATCCTTCACCATTTGATAGGGATGAAAAACGTAGTTGCGGATTTGTTGACCCCAAGCCGCTTCAACCATATCGCCGCGAATTTCGGCGATTTCTTTGGTCTTTTGCTCTTGAGCAATAATTAGTAATTTCGCCTTAAGAATAACTAGAGCTTTCTCTTTATTCTGAAGCTGGCTGCGCTCTTGGGTACAACGCACGGCTACCCCTGTCGGCTTGTGAACGATTCGCACGGCTGTTTCTACCTTGTTTACGTTCTGCCCACCTTTACCGCCCGCGCGGGTGGTGGTGATTTCCAGATCCGTGTCGGGAATATCGAGCTGGACGGAATTATCGATTAGCGGCATCACTTCTACGCCTGCAAAACTCGTCTGCCGCTTGTCATTGGCATTGAAGGGCGAGATTCTGACTAAGCGATGGGTGCCTTTTTCGCTGCGAAGATAACCGTAGGCATACTTCCCTTCGATTTCTAACGTGGCAGATTTTAGTCCGGCTTCTTCTCCTTCGGAGATTTCGGCAAGCTGGACTTTGAAATTGCGATCCTCCGCCCAACGGGTATACATCCGCAGGAGCATCTCCGCCCAATCCTGGGCATCCGTACCCCCTGCCCCGGCATTGATTGTAAGAACTGCCCCCTTCGCATCGTATGTCCCTGATAATAGTTGTTCTAGTTCCCAGCGATCGAGTTCCACACTCATCTGGGAGAGGTTTTGTTTGGCTTCTTGGTACAAAGCCTCATCTGGTTCGAGTTCCAGCAATTCTAAGGCGGTTTGGGCGTCGGTGACGCTGCGTTGCCAGCCTTGAAACTGCTCTAGATGAGACTTGTAGTCGTTAAGTTCTTGCATGGCAGCTTGCGCCACAGTTTGGTTATCCCAAAACTCTGGTTGAGCGGCGACTTGCTCTAAATCTTGAATTTTAGCCGTCAGTGCGGGGACGTCAAAGATATTGCTGGGTCTTGCCCAGGCGATCGGTCAGGATGTTAATATCGCGTTTGATGTCTACGAGGTCGATCATTATTTAGGCTTTAGGCTTTAGGTTTTAGGTTTTAGGCAAGATCTTTCGTAGGTTGGGTAGAGCGATAGCGAAACCCAACAGCTAGAGATTCCGCACTCAATATCTACATATCTCGCTCGTAGTCTTGGAGGACTTCCATCAGTCGAGCTTGAGCGGTGACGGGGATGAGATTGAGGAGAGATGTTTTTTGTCTGCCGCCGCCAAGATCGATCGAGATATTCGTGAGAATTTCAGTGAGTTTGTCGCCGTTCAAACCATTCTTCAGTAAGGGAAATACTCGTTCGGCTAGTGTGGTGTGGAGCTTGGCATCTTTGAGATAGAGGTGCCATTTGGCGACATCGATATAGACTTTATCGCCGATTTCTGCCGCGAGATCTTCGATTTGTTGATTGTTAGCCATCGGTATTAGGGGAGTAATTGGCAATGGTAAAGACGTACAAAGCGTGTGCGAACAGGATCGTCGCCCAGACTCCAGTTACCAAGACAGCCCAGCTCCAGTCCGCTTTTTGGAAAATCTTGAAAAACCACAGTCCAGAGTTTGATGCTGAAAATAGGGCGACATGAAAGGCAAATGTCATTCTGTCGTCTAGTCTACGAAATTCAGGGTCGTTTCGATCGGGTTCGCGCGGCCAACGGGGAGGCATAAGTTAGGTTTTAGGTTTTAGGTTTTAGGCTGAGTGGGAATAATAAAAAGAGGGACTAGCCCTCTCTTTATTCTAGCCACTAAGAATCAAAATGGATTTAGGCTTCAGCAGTTGCTTCTTCTACTACTACGTCTTCCTCAATAGCAGAGGGAATTTCTTCTTCTACTAAATCGACTACTTCTTCTTCTACTGCGGGCGGAATCTCGATCGATTCTAAGGGTTGACCGGAAGCTTTAGCTAGTAACATCTCGCGATATTTAGCAGCCATTTCATCGGCCATTTCATAGACGCGATCGCGATTTTTGATCATGTCGCCTGGTTCTGGCTCCAATTGCTTGGTAGACAGGGAGATCCGTCCGCGTTCGGCGTCGAGATCGATGATCATTACTTTGACTTCATCATTGACATTGAACACGCTATGCGGTGTATCGATGTGGTCGTGAGAAATCTCGGAAATGTGGAGCAGTCCGCTGACGCCGCCGATGTCGATGAACGCACCGTAAGGTTTGATGCCACGTACCGAACCGATCACGACTTCACCAACTTCGAGGCGATTCATCTTCCGTTCGACTAGCGCACGACGGTGGCTGAGTACCAGACGGTTGCGATCTTCGTCTACTTCAAGGAACTTGAGGGGAAGTTCTTCGTTAACTAATTCTTCTTTGGCTTTGCGAGTACTGATGTGGGAACCAGGGATAAATCCGCGTAGTCCTTCAATCCGAACTAACGCACCACCACGGTTGGTAGCGAATACTTGGGAGCGGACGGTAGCATCTTCTGCTTGAAGCTGGCGGACGCGTTCCCAGGCGCGCATGTACTCGATCCGGCGGATGGAGAGGGTCAGTTGCCCATCTTCATTTTCATCGGTGAGGATAAAAAATTCGCGAGTCTCGTTAGACTGTAAGACTTCTTCAGGCTGATCGACACGATTGATCGACATCTCCTGAATCGGAATGTAGGCAGCAGTCTTCGCGCCAATATCAATCAGAGCACCTCGTGGCTCCAGGCTGAATACGGTACCAGCAACGACATCGCCAGGGCTAAAATGGTAATCGTATTTGTCGAGTAATGCTGCGAAATCGTCG
>NZ_JANPGM010000354.1:0-3964 GCF_031423935.1 Chamaesiphon sp. VAR_69_metabat_338 | reverse complement strand
GTCTCAACCGAAAATTCGGGGGGATTTGCATCAGTGCGGACGCGAAATTTCGAGCCGAGTCTCAATTTAACTAACTACAAAGGCATTGAGTTATACGTTAAAGGTGACGGTCAAAGATATAAAATCTTCCTGCGCACTGAGACAAAATGGGATGGCGTGGGTTATGCCCATTCTTTCGATACGATCGCTAATGAATGGATGACGATTCGAGTTCCATTTACCGATTTGGTGCCGATCTTTCGCGCGAAAACTGTCAGCGATGCGCCGCTCGATCCTAGCCAAATTCGATCGTTCCAATTAATGCTCAGTAAGTTTGAATACGATCGCGCCCTCAATCCTCGGTTTACGCCCGGTTTATTTTCTGTGGAGATTGCATCAATTTCTGCCTATGGTGGCGCGACTGTCCCACAACTGGTTGTCATCGATCCAATGCCAGCTTCAGCAGATTTAATTGCCAAACTCCAGGCTAGTAGTCTGCCGTATTCGATCGTCCAGGCAGTCAGTTTATCACCAAAAATGGTCGCCGCGATCGCTACCAAAGCAATCTCGCAGCCAGAAGCCGTCGGCCAAATTTTAGGGCGGTAAATTAATTGAGGTTGAGGTATTTCATCCTGAATTAAACCGAGCTTTAAATAGAGATCGAAACAATCTCAGTAACTCTACGTCTCCAGACTATGACTTGGGGACGATTGCCCATTCCAAACAATCCGAACTGGCGACAGGTAGCGTTGTTGTAGCGGTAAGGCGATCGTCACAGAGTATAATCGATCGATGCACTAGCGATAGTCATCATTAGTTAATGGAGCGGGAGTAGATACCATGAAACCAACCAGCATTAATCCTGGAATTATTGCCATATTGTGTGCGTTCGGCATAGCCGGGAGCGTTGCATCAGCGATTACCGTTACACCCCCCACTAACCAAATTCCCACTCCTAAAACACCGCTCCCGACTAAAGTTACCCCACTTCCAAAAGTCACCCCATTACCCAAGGTTACGCCCACCACAACCGTAACGCCGACGGTATCACCAACTAGTCCCCAACCCACTGGCACTACTCCCAATGGCCCCCCATTAGTCGCCGTACCCACGCTGACACCCGCCACCCTCAATAGCTTCACCAATCTTTACGGGCAAGTATTAGCCGTCAAATTTACCCCCAACCAGCAACGCAGAATTTCGCAACGGCTGACTAAGGAATGGATGACTAATTTAGGACTGCGCAATACTGTCTTCCAAACTATCGCCCTCGAACCCCAAATCGCCAAGGGTACCCCCACCGAGATCGCGCAAATCCAAACAAAATTAGTCGCCAATCTGCGCCAACAGGTACTCGATGGCGATGCCGACGCACTCTGGCTGGTATCTTTCTACGATGCCTCATCTAAAAATTGGCTCGCACCAGGCAAACCACCACTAACGCGCATGACTAGCGACATGAGCGCGGAAGTATTGAGCTTTATGGTCAATGAGATAATGGGCAAATCCGTTGTCAGTAACGATACTAAACTCAAAAATGCGATCGCGACCAAGCTCACTGCTGAATACCCAAGAATCTCCAGCGATACCAAGCAAGAATTGTCTAGATTACCAACAGATTGGCTGACATTCAAACAGGGTGAATGGATTAGGCGCGGTGATGATTTTCGCGAGCAAATGCGCATCCATTGGGGACAAAATCTCGAAGCTTATATCCCCGAAATCAAAGCAATTACCAAACTCAGAACCGATCGATTGACAAAGCTCAAAGCCGATCCCAAGCTGCAATGGACTAAACTCAACTCGATCCAACGTCAATCTGCCTTGCAAAAATCCGACCTAGAATTCCAAACCAGCACTCGAACTCTTCCCCCAGTCAAAGCAGTTCAACTGACTAATTATATCAATACTATGCAAGTCGGTAATGCGATCGGCAATTCACCGATGCGTTACTATACTCCTACTCCTAAACCAAGACCAAAGCGATCTTTAGAAAATAACAATTCTACAAAATAGTGGCGTCGATCGACTTAGCGTGGATAGTAGCTATTATTCATTGTCGTTCGCTATTAAGCCGCAATTAATATTTTTGAGATTTGAATTGTTTGTATGTGTCTATATATTATCAGTAAAATAGAAATCGTCTCTGCTGATTGGGGCGATCGTTTTACTGTTGAAATCGCTCCAAATAATAATTTACCCGTAACTATCGAGCGATCGATCCGTAGAAGACATAGCAATAATGGAAAAATGGAAACTAATATTAAAGAAATTATATCTTCGATCGACAAGATAACCACGTTAGATAGTGCTGCAGCTCTAACCCATCTTCAAGAACTCGTAGATCTTTACTTTAACCATCCTGAAGCTGGTAACTACCTCGATGTTTGGTTTCGGCTCTACGAACGTTTTCCGTTCGATGATGGCGGTGGTATTTTCTGGACGATCCTTCATGGTATCGAAACTTATCATCCCACTTCCGATCGATTTACGATCGAGTCAGTTCTTCGTCAGCCATCTGAATTTCCAGTGATGATGGTCAATGCATTGATTAATGGTGGGATCGATCGAGTTGGAGACGTAAATCTCCTAGAACTACTCGAACGATTGGCAACAAACCAGCTTTATTCGCCTAGAGTGAGGGCGCAAGCGCAAGGTTATTTAGACTATCGGCAAAAGTCTAAGCTATAGCTAATATCCATATTTGATGCGATCTTGAAACTATTGGATCTCACAAAATATTTACCAACAAAGTTCACTTACCCTCTACCCTCTAATTCATGCGTATTCTTGTAACTGGTGCCAGCGGTTGTGTCGGCCATTATATCAGCGAAACTCTGATCCAAAATACCGACCACGAATTATTCTTGTGCGTCCGCAACCCTGCCAAATTGCAAGTAGATACTAACGCACGCCCGGGTATTCATGTCATCACTGCCGACATGATGGAAATCGAAAAACAAGCCGAATTATTGAAAACGATCGAAGTCGCCGTGCTCACCGCAGCAGGGTGGGGCGGACAGGAAGCATTCGATATTAACTATACCAAGACTCATGCTTTATTCGATTTGCTCGACCCGCAAGTGTGTCAGCAAGTCATCTATTTTTCGACCCAAAGCGTGCTCGATCGACAAAATCAATTACTACCCGAAGCCGGTAAAATTGGGACAGATTATATTGTATCCAAACATCAGTGCTTGGATAAATTAACTCGCGAGCGAAATGCCGCCGATGGCGCAAAAAGTATCGCCTCAAAAATTACGACAGTTTTTCCCACCCTCGTATTTGGTGGCGATGAAACCAAGCCCTATTCTTATCTCTCTGCCGACTTACCAACTATTTCTAAATACGCCGGACTATTGCAATGGTTTAGTGCCGACGGTAGTTTCCATTTTATTCATGGCAAAGATATCGCTGAAGTTGTCAGACATCTGATCGCCCATCCTGAAATTGCCGATAAATTCGATCGCCGCATCGTTTTGGGAAATCAATTAGTTCAGGCGGATGCGGGTATCAAAGAGATTTGTGCCTACTTTGGCAAACACAGCCCCTTCCAGATTCCGCTATCGATCGGGCTGACCAATTTCTTGATTAAGCTATTTAAGATCCAAATGGCCGAATGGGATCGCTTTTGTCTGGATTATCGCCACTTTAGCGCGACTAATCCCGTCAGTCCCGCCAGCTTTGGCTTACCAACTTACGCCCCGACGATTACCGATATTTTCCGCACGCGGGGTCTGACAAGCAAAGCGAAGTAATGCGAGTTTGAGATTGTAGAGTTAATGTAGCTGGCCATAATTAAAGTAACAATGACGAAATCGCCCTCACCCCGCCCTCGCCTCCGGCTCTGGCTCCCCTCTGTCTTGTCTCGCTGTCTTGTCTTGTCTCGCTTCCATGGTCGGGAAACCCGACTGGAGCGAGCCGCTGACCCAAAGCCATGGGTCGGGAACCTCCGCGTGAGTTGGGTCGCTGTCTTGACTCGCTT
>NZ_JANPGM010000353.1:0-2813 GCF_031423935.1 Chamaesiphon sp. VAR_69_metabat_338 | reverse complement strand
GTTAGTCGGTTAAATTGAGATTTAGTCGATCGGATCGGAGGATGTCTGAAAAGTCTAGCTTATTCAGATTAAACCCTAGGAATCTCCCCGCTTGGTGCCAGGGTTGATTTATTTAAAACATAAAAATAATCTTGTAGGTTTGGTTGCGGTTGCGCTCCGGTCGGGTGTCCCGACCATGGAAGCGTCTCTCTCCGGTCGGGTTCCCCGACCATGGAAGAGAGACAAGACAGCGCACCAAGCAGAGGAACGAAACCCAACATCCTCACCATTGATTGTTAAGGTCGTTGGGTTTCACATTCGTTCAACCCAACCTCCAAGTGAATTTTCGATTTTTCTCTGCCAGACAAATCAGCCCTGGCACCAAGCGGGGGATCTACCCAGTAGCAATATAGCAGTTAGACTTTTCGACATCTTAAGCGATCGCCCGCTTGCCCGTCAGCTAGTGGGCGAGCATTCCAGTCTGTCATTAAACTATCGACCATAAGTGGTAAACTTTCAGGTGGTTTGAACCTAATTTTACCGCTCGACCTTGCCCTCACCCCGCTAGAGCCGCAGGATCTGGCGGGGTGAGGGCGACATAATTTCGCTAGCACAAGCAGTTTTTGCGAAGTGGGTTTGGTATGAGATTCGATCGGTGCCGCACTTGACTTTCAGAAACGATGAACCAATTATTTCAACAGGTCAGAATATTAGATCCGATCGCGAGTCGAGATCGTCAGCTAGCCACACCAACAGAACGCGTGGCGGATATCCTGGCGATCGATGGTACGCTTCAGGAAGTCTCGCCAACGACACAACTGCCAACCGATCTGACCATTATTCCGGCCTCACACCTCATCCTCGCCCCAGGATTGGTAGACTTGTACAGCCATAGCGGCACGCCAGGACACGAAGAACGCGAGACGATCGCATCTTTACTGCGTGCGGCTCAAGCCGGTGGCTTCGTCCGTGTCAACATTCTCCCCGATACATTGCCCGCACTCGATCGAGCTAGTGAGATTTTCAGTCTCGATCGCGAGTATCGCCAAATTGCCGCCCAAATCCCCAATTGTCCCCAGCTCGGTTACTGGGGCGCACTGACAGCCGGTATCGCTGGCAAAGCCATGACCGAGTTAGTCGAACTAGCCACAGCACAAATTACCGGTTGGGCGGATGGCCGCGAGATCGCCAATCTCGCCCTCACTCGCCGGTTGCTGGAATATCTCCAACCATTCCAGCTCCCGATTGCCTTGTATGCTTGCGATCGTCAATTACGTGGCGATGGCATTGCCAGAAAAGGGATCGCCGCCCTCAAATATGGATTGCCCGTCGATCCGGTCAGTAGCGAAACTGCCGCGCTAGCCGCGACGATCGAAATCGTCGCCGAGATCGGTACGCCAGTCCATCTGATGCGCATTTCCACCCGTCGCGGCGTCGAACTGATTGCCGCCGCCAAACTACGCGGCGTGCCAATTACGGCTAGTACCACCTGGCTGCACCTCATTGCCAATACCAGCGACCTTGCCAGTTATGACCCCAATTTCAAACTCGATCCGCCTTTAGGCACCGCCGCCGACCAAATTGCCCTGATTGAGGGCATCAAAACTGGGGTATTAGATGCGATCTCGATCGACCATCATGCCTATACTTATGAAGAAAAAACCGTTGCTTTTGGCGAAGCACCACCAGGAGCGATCGGTTTGGAGTTGGCTTTGCCCCTGTTATGGCAACATTTAGTGGTAGCGGGTAAATTATCGGCGATCGAATTATGGTCGGCACTGAGCGTCAATCCCGCTCGCTGTTTACACCAAGCACCGCCCACTCGATCGATCCTCTTCGATCCCAATCGAGTTTGGACGGTGACGAGCGACAATCTCAATTCCCTCGGGCGCAATACCGCATGGCTGGGTCGAGAGGTCATTGGCAAAGTAAATTGTGAGTACTCTTTAGGGACTTTTTTAGCAAGTAAGTAAATCGCTAAAATTAGGAATAGATCGTCTCTATTAACTATAAAAATACATAGCTAGATGTATAGCTCGATTCGATCGAGTAGGGGTCAGCAGTAGAGATTTCCATACATTTAGCCAATGGTTGTATCGAGCGGCAAATGCTAAACTTGCATTACTGCATTCAATTTTGATGTGGTATGAGGTGTGGAGTCTAAAATCATGTTAAAACAATCCGTTTCACTAGTATTGCTAACACTATCGCTGGGTAGTTTAGCTAGTTGTAGCAGCAAAGTTGCGGACAAACCAGTAGATACTGTCAAATCGGCTCCTACTGCAATTAAACCAGCAACTACTGGAGTTAAACCGACGACTAGTGCGATCGCTACGACTAAGCCGGCTGGTGCGCTAGCCGCAGTTCCGGCAGGATTAACGATCGATACCGATCTCCAACAAGAACTTTCGAGTGGTAAAAATCGCAACAATGAGAAATTTACCATCAAAATTAAAAATGGTTCGGTGAGTAAATATCCAGCCTTAAAAGATGCCACAATCGAAGGACATTTGGAAAATGTTACCAAAGCAGCTAAAGGTAAGAAAGCCCAGATGAATTTAACTTTCGATGATGTCAAACTCAAAAATGGCGAACTCATCCCGATCGAGGCTAGTTTAGTCAATACCCAAGTGGAAACTAAAACCAAAGGTCAATTTCTTAAAAATGCTGGCATTATTTTAGGCGGTACGATCGCCGGTAATTTTGTCGGCGATAAAACTAAATTCAAGCATGGTAAATTAGCTGGTGCCGCAGCAGCAACCGCCTTTGTCTTATCTAGTCCTGGTGGCGAAGTCGTGCTCAAAAAAGGCACAGATCTCCAACTAAAGCTCAAG
>NZ_JANPGM010000352.1:0-4044 GCF_031423935.1 Chamaesiphon sp. VAR_69_metabat_338 | reverse complement strand
GACCCGCTGTATTGACAGAGTAATTGTAGATATGCTGGTTGAAAGCATAAGTGCCAGTACCGTTAAACATAGTGGCGGTAACTACGGCATCTACCCCTGTCGCAACGTTTTTGTAATGAATGGTATTAGCCGAGACACCGGGACCAAAGTTAAAGCCAAAAGTGTTGGGGTTGGATGATACATCCGGTCTGCCAACACCTGTATCTGGTGTAGCAAAATTGAGGTCAACAGCCGCAGCTTTATCGGGGTGGCTGACAGTGGCTACAGCAGCCAGACTTAATAGGGAAGCAACGATCGATCGATTGAGCTGGTGCTGACCCATAGAGTGCGGATGTGCGCGGGTAGAGCTAGCATCACTCGATCGAGATGAAAAGAATTTTGGGTTCATAAATCGGGGGGGTTATTGTCGAGAATAGCTTGGCGATGTAGACGCTGGCGTGTATTACTCCCAAATCCTGAATAATTCTCCAAATAGTTGGTCGATCGAACTCATAAATTTGATGAGATCGCTCGATTTTTCCCAATATTTTAGAGATCATCGACTCGGTAATAATGCCAATGCTCATACCACACTGCACTTCGCAGACAATTGCTATTCACATCCAACATTAGTCTGTATTTCGATCGATCGCAACTAGTGTTTATACCGATTTCAATGAAATTAGATTGTAAAAAATAACTTTTTTGCTGAACAGAAGTATGAAACAAATATAAATCTAATAAAATGCACCCAAAACAGTAAATTCAAAATAAATTCAAAGCGATCGCTGCCGAAGTCAATAATTTTAATTATTTGCTTATCATTTTTAATACCTTAGGATATTAATTCTATTGCATGCATTTTTAACTTTACGCTTAAAAATATTAACTCCATTAAAAAAATATTTCTGTCTATGCTTAACTTTGCGGCTTTATTCATCTTGACTCGTAAATAAAATAATATCTTTTTTGCATAAAAGCCAAGAATCGGTCGATTGATATTGTAGATACATTACAGAAATTTTACTTGAACGGCATTTCTTAGCAGAAGGTCACAGCTATTTACTAGTGGGGCTTTCAGGGCTGAAACTCGCTTTGCTGTCAAGACTCTCAGCACGTTTATCTACCCGCTCTTCGGTGGTAGATAGATCGAGATTATTATTGCTTTTTACTTGCTTAACCCAGTTGATTACTGTTGTGTGATGCACTCCTTTAATCTTCTCAATTTCTCGAAACTTCATCCCATTTTCATGCATCTTTAAACACTCTTTCCTGATTTCTTGCGCAGAGCCTCTTCGATCGTACGAGTCAATAAACTGCTTTTTGCAATCAAAACAGATATAATTTTGTTTTCCTTTTTTACATCCATTTTTGTTGACGTGATTTGAGCTACACCAAGGGCACTGCATTGATTTTAGTATTTTACTTAGGATTTTAACTGATTTTTCGACAAACAACTCATACATTGATTCAGCGATGATTGTTTTTTCTGGCGACGCACTTAGCCTACAGGATAACAAACATAATTGACCTCAGATTTTAATAACTATATCTATGTATATCAAGCGATCGGCATCTTTGTTATCGCAAATTGAGTAGATATATATATCCGATCTATATCTAGAGATATACGCAGCAAATATTCTGCTTTGAATAAATATTATTTATTCGATCGAGTTTTGGCAAATTAGAGTTGAAATGACAAAAAAATCGCCCAACCTGCTGCCATTCACATAGCAAGTTGGGCGATCGTCACCACGAAAAAAATGAGAACTGTGCGGGTTTACCGCAATTAGCCAATCGATCTCGCTAGCCCTGGGTATCGATTTCGATCGACGCTCCAGACCTCAAGGTACTAGCTTCTAGCTGAAGTTGCCGCCATCTCTCTGTCCGACTGGCGCGTTGAGCGGGGGTAATGGTGGTGTAACAGCGGGGACAACAGATCCCAGGTTCGTAGTGGGGCGACGCGAGATCCGCCTGCGAAATGGGGTTGCCACAGCCCCAGCAGAGTTGATGAGTACCGGATCTGAGTCCGTGGGTGACGGCAACGCGATCGTCGAAGACAAAGCATTCGCCCTCCCATTGGCTCTGGGCGGCAGGGATCTCTTCGAGATACTTGAGGATGCCACCTTCGAGGTGATAGACGCGCTCGAAGCCTTGGGAGAGGAGGTAAGAGGTAGCTTTTTCACACCGGATGCCGCCAGTGCAGAACATGGCGATTTGCTTGTGTTGCTGCGGATCGAGATGGGCGGCGACGTAGGCGGGAAATTCGGTGAAGGAGTCAGTCTGCGGATCGATCGCGCCTGCGAAGGTACCGATTTCGACTTCGTATTGGTTGCGAGTATCGATAACTAAGACATCGGGATTGGCGATCAGGGCGTTCCAGTCTTGGGGTTTGACATAGGTACCGACGAGATTGGTGGGATCGACAGTGGGCACGCCGAAGGTGACGATTTCTTGTTTGAGTCGGACTTTGAGCCTGTCAAATGGCGATTTTGTGGCGATCGATTCTTTATGCTCTAAGTTGGCGAACTGGGGATCGGCTTTGAGATCGGCGAGGATTGCCTCGATACTCGATCGGGTGCCAGAAATCGTACCATTAATCCCTTCCGCTGCTAGTAAAATTGTGCCTTTAATGTGGTGGTGATGACACAAATTTAGTAATGGTTGACGACGCTCGCGATAGTCATCTAAGGTTACAAATTTATAAAAGGCAGCAATAACTTGGGTCATAGTGGTGGCTTATCGTTCGCATTACTTATTCAAACTTACATCATTTACGGGGATCGGTCTTGCTGCAAAAGCTTTGGTATCGCTGCATTTGCGTTTTGGTTAACTAATAGTACAATTGGCGGAAATTAGTGTTATTAATCGATCGCGATCGCTAATTGTCTCACAGCATACAGTTTCAATATCCGATCTCCACGATTATATAAAGCTAGAACTTTAATAGCAATTTGCGCTGTTCCGCACATGAATATTGTCGTGGATGGTCGTTATCAAATTATCAAGCGGCTCGGCAAAGGTGGCTTCGCTCACACTTATCTAGCCAAAAATCTGACCGCTCCGGGCAAACCCCAGTGTGTGGTCAAGCAACTACGCCCCAAAGTGGAGCATCCTCGGATGTTGCAACTATTTAAGTTGGAAGCAGCTATCCTGGCCCGGTTCAAGCACAGTCAAATTCCCCAGCAGGTGGAGTGCTTCGAGCATCAGGGCGATTTTTTTATGGTGCAGGATTTTGTGGCTGGTGACGATCTGAGCAAGGAATTTACGATCGGGCATCAGTGGAGCGAGGCGAAGGTGGTTGGGTTTTTGCGGGAGATGCTCAAGGTGTTGGGTTATGTGCATCAGAAGCAAGCCATTCATCGCGATATCAAGCCAGCAAATATTATCCGCCGTTGGGATGACGGACAATTGTGTTTGATCGATTTTGGCGCAGTCCAAGATTTAGGTGGCGATTCAGTCACGCCGAATCCAGTAGTCGGCACTCCAGGCTATCACCCGCCCGAACAATTAAATGGGGCAGCTAATTTTAGCAGCGATATTTATGCCCTGGGCATGACGGCAATTCAGTTCTTGACAGGACAGTATCCGTTGCACTTGCCCAAGAATGAAGCCAAGGAAGTCATCTGGCGAGATTTAGCCTCAATTAGCGATCGCTTGGCGACGATTTTAGAACAGATGACGCGGGTTGATGACATCGAGCGGTATGACTCCACAACCGCAGTACTAGTCGATCTAGAGCGATTACCGATCGAAACTGATGGCGATAGTCAAGTGAGATCGCCGCAATTTATGGATACAGAATCGCGCGATCGACAATTGACGACGAGTAGAATTATGGCAATAGCCGTATTAATCGGCTTAGGTTTCATTAGTACCGCCACGATCGTCAATCGCATTCCCTTGGTGCAAAACAGTGTTGGTGCCTCGATGGTCGATCGTTAAACTAATTAGCTCACATCTGGCATCAGTCCAAGAATACTAGTAATTAGGTTAGATCGATCGGGTACCCTAATGCTGTGAGAGTGCGGTATTGGTTTGCCCTCACCCCGCCCTCGCCTG
>NZ_JANPGM010000351.1:0-2773 GCF_031423935.1 Chamaesiphon sp. VAR_69_metabat_338 | reverse complement strand
CAATCGCAATCCCGATGATGCCAAAAGGCGTCGCGATAAAACGAAATAGTTGGTTGATAAAACTTGTATTATTCATGCCGGGGCTTTAGGTTGTGGAAACTCGCTGGACAGATGTGGCGGTAAATTGAGGGTTAACTGCCTGTTGAAGTAGAGATCGCCAGCGATCGACCCACACCTGCGTGGCATACGGTGCGGCTAGTTGCTGGGATCTTTGACCCCAGAGCGGGAGTTGGGCGTGGCGATCGTGTAAGTTTAGCAAGGCTTGAGTGAGTTGAGCGATGTCATCTTCGGGAATGACCAAACCGTTGTACCACGACCGGACGACTTCCACCCCCGAGCCACAGGCATCGGTACAAATAATTGGCAAACCAGCGGCAGCGGCTTCGACAATAGCTAACGGCCACGGGTCGAAGCGACTGGGTAAGATAAATGCCCCTGCCGATTGCCAGACTGAGGCCATTTCTGATGGCTGCAAAAAGCCGCGATCGCTAATTCCGGGCTGTCCGGCTAATTGAGATTTTAATTCGCCCTGACCGCAACAGACCAGATCCCAGGGTCGATCGACGCGCTCGCGATATGCTTGATAGGCACTTACGAGGACATCGATCGCTTTAACGGGAATATACCGACCGATAAACAAAAAAGATCGCGGCCACACCGATTGCGATCTCCGCTCGTACATCGGCACCCAGCCATCGTAATCGATGCCATACAAGCCCCGATCGATTCGGGCTGGATCGATGCCCAATTGTTTGGCATACTGCCAACTCCGTTCGCCAGTGACGACGACCCGATCCATCCGCTGGAGATAAGATTTTAAGACTAGTGGTGCCAATCGCTGTCGCCAAGTATCTTGCCACGGCGTATCCATCCCCATCACAAAAGCGGTCTTTTGAAACTCAGGTGTCGCTGTCAGCTTACAGTAGGGTTGATGCAGCCAACCGCCGATAACGATCGCATCCGGCTGCTCGGCGATGACTAGTTGTTTGACAAGCTGGGGATCTTGGCGTTCTTGAAGGTCGAGCAACCGACAGGGAATCCCTTGCATCAAGCGATCGCCAAAGGCTGTCTCGGTCAAGGCTTGAAAGGCCACCACAAATACCTCAATCTCGGCTGTCTCGTGTAATTTCCACCAACAGGCGGCCATATAACCAGAAATATCCGACCAGCAAAATACAACCTTGAGCTTCATCTTCAACCGCAATAGGGATAGGGGATAGGGACAGGGGATGGGGTTAGTTGTGGGCAAAACAGTCTTAAAAATGATTGTTTCGCTGTTGCTGGAGATCTAAACTTAGACTTCCTGCCGATCGACCCAGGTTAATTTCGGGCGATCTCCTACCACTGTGGCTGTATAGACGCTCCCCGTCGGTCGCGCCATGACCTCGATCCTGCCCAGTTGCGGAATCTCGACAGTTGCCGATCGCGCCTTGCCAGCGGCAGCCCAAGCCACGATCGCCCACCGAGACTGGCGTCTGTGTTTGCGAGCGAGCACTCGGATCTCGGGATCTTGCACGGGAAACTCATAAGCTGGCGTATCTTTTGCCCATAAATGTTTCATCGGCCCCGGCAATAAATCGCCCTGGCGCAAATAATCTTCCAAATGACTGAACAAAGCATGGACGCGACTGAGGGTCAACATTTGGGTCAACCACTCTGGGGGACGATCCGGATCGATCGCGGCTCCAAAGCCACCAGCGGCTGTGGGCAAATCGAAATAACCAGCAATACTGCCGATATTGCCAGCCATATAGTAGCACTTGAGAAAGCCCCGATAGCGATCGTTCTCGCCAAATACAGGCGTTGTACCATTGCGAATCCAACCGTTACAGACCCAGTTATACGATAACGGATCGCCAATTTTGATTTGTTGACCGATCGAGTTGAGGACTTGGGTGAGCATATCCAGATTCCCCGTCCAGCCCGTATTAAACTCCTTATAATACATTGAGGTGCTAGGTCGATCGGTAATTTTCCGCATGTATTTGTAGTCATAGCACCAATTGAGCCAGCCTGGATACCGACCGCGATGGGGATTGCTATCGGCAGGATAGTAGACGTACATCTGGCGATCTGGGACGACTTGACGCATGGCCTGGGTAACAAACGACTCCTGGTAAGCCTTGCGCTCGGACAGGTAATCAAACCAATCCCGATTGCCCTTGGCAGCCACTACGCGGGGATCGCGTTCGCAGAGATTTTGGATGGCACCCAGAACGCCCAAGCCGTACTCACCCCCATTCAAAACTACCGAGATCGGCGCGCGGTTGCGAATCTGCGCTAAGGGATCGGTACACATTTTAGCCATCGCTTTTAACGCACTGACGGGAGCTTCCGGACTCCAAGTTTTTTTACCATCGAGCAATTCCCCCCGCTCGTTATGCAACCATACTGATGCTGGCGTAGTCGGCAGATCGCGATTGAGAATGACGGCTAACTGATAACGCTTGGGATTGGCAGCGGCTAAAGCCATTACCTTCGCCTCTTCACTATTGGGATCGCCCAACGCGTAGGCGACTCGCTCGGCATTTGCATAAGGCCCCCATTCTAGAGCATAGCCCCAGCGATCTGCCAATTCGACTCTGCTGGTAAACGGCAATGTCCACCCAAACCGAGTTAGGGGCGGCAGCGTATGACCCGATTTAAATTTGGGTGCGGGTAGCTGTTTTAAATACTGAGTCAGATCGAGCGATTTGCCGATATTGACTGCTAGATCGGTGACTGGCGCATCGGGCGACTCGGACAATCGACCGATCGCCGCTCGATCTTTATG
>NZ_JANPGM010000350.1:0-3049 GCF_031423935.1 Chamaesiphon sp. VAR_69_metabat_338 | reverse complement strand
AACGGTGCATATTGAGGTGGGTTAATGTAGCCAGACAGGCTGGCAACACCACTTAAACTGCCTGTTTTCGCCCGAACGATACCTTGAGCTAGAGTCCCTTTCATCCGATTTTTGAGACTACCACCGATGCCAGAGAGCGGTAAAGAATCGCGGTAAATTTGACCGACGGGGGTAGTTGCCATTGTCGATAAGACTCGGACGAATGTCGCGGGTGCGACTAAATTGTGTCGAGACAAACCAGAACCATCATAAAGACTGTAGGCTTGAGGATCGACCCCCATTTCTGTCAGCCGTTGTTTGACTAGAGCGATACCGAGCGTGCTGGTATCTTCATTGCTAGTATAGTGTGTAGGATGAGTACGCCCGATCGATTTGAGCAGGACTTCGGCATAGACATTATTACTTTTCTGATTGGTTTCTTGAATTAGTTCAGTAATTGTTGGCGAATCGATCGCCGCAATTTCCGGCAGATTAAAAATATTTTGCTCCGATACTAGGCGCGCATTCCCGATCGAAATACCCGATCGATTTAAGCTTTGATTGAAGGCATTCATAAACGAGCCAGCGGGATTAACCAGCGGTAGATCGATTTGGGTAGATGGGGCATTTAGAGCTAATTTACCCGTCAACCTTATCGTCGATTTGCCAAACATCGCGATTGCATCCACGCGATCGTTCTGACTTGCTAATGCCGTCAAACCTTGATTATCTACTTGCCAATTATTGATACTCGGATCTTTCCACGTATATTTAAGTGGCAGCCCAATTTGTTGGGGACTTACCACCAACGGATTTGAATTTTGATTCAACATCAACCCATTAATTGCGGGTGCATAATCAGTCGATAAATCGCCCCATTCCCAACCAGAATTGAGCTGTTCCCCACGAAAGTAGCCATCATCGAAACTAATCTGCCCGATTTGGGTAATGCCACGTTGTCTGAGTTGCTGGACGAGTAACGGTAATTTAGCTACCGTGAGACTGGGATCGCCTCTACCGACAACGACGAGATTGGCTCGATTCCCCGTGCTCGGTAGTTGGTATACTGACGTTCGCAATCGTCTAGTAGCACCGAGCTGACGTAGCGCGATGGCAGTAGTAATGAGCTTGACATTAGAAGCGGGAATAAATAATCGATCGCCATCCCGATTATAAAGTTGACTCGTGCCATTTAAATCCCGCACGACAATCCCCCAGCGATAGCGACGCAATTCGGGTCGATCGATAATTCGATCGATCTCTGTGGCGAGCTGATTTTGGCAAACTGCTGGTAATGCTGGCGGTGCGATAACTGGCTGCTGTTGCCCTTGTGCTGGCACGATCGCGAGCAATTGCACCAATAACCACCCGCAGGTTGTTGCGATCGGCTGACGAGCAAGAAGTAACTGCGACATCGGTAAACTCACACCCAATTTTTGGCAATCATTAGTCTACATTAGATTGGGACGATCTAGGCGCGGGGGACGGGGAGCGGGGAGCGGGGGGCGAGTAAAGAGGGTATCTAGATCGAGCCGTTATTTTTCACTATAATTTAGATCGCACGATCTCTTAGTACTAATTGACATTAGAGATCGCCAATTCATTGCTTATTCACAGGTATTTTTTCAATAACAGAGCTAACTTTTGTTTGGTAGCTTCAGGTACTTTATCTAGTGGTGTAATAATTGCATATTTGAGGGCAGAATGTGCCTCTGATACAAATAAATTTGCACTCAAGCGGCGAACAGTTGCTTGAATTACTTGTTGCGCATTACTCGCATTTTTGTGGAGATTGGCAATAATCAGATCTACCGTCACATTATCGTGATCGGGATGCCAACAATCATAATCAGTTGCTAATGCTAGCGTCGCATACGCAATTTCAGCCTCTCTAGCTAACTTGGCTTCTGGTAAATTGGTCATACCGATAATCGTCCCGCCGAGCTGCCGATACATATTCGATTCGGCTTTGGTGGAAAAGGCTGGCCCTTCCATACAGACGTATGTACCGCCGCGATGTAAAGTGATTTCGGGTAGTTTCAGGGATTCGATCGAGTCTGCTAATACACCTGCTAACTGATGACAAATCGGATCGCCAAAGGCAATATGCCCGACAATCCCGTCGCCAAAAAAAGTACTCGCGCGACTCTTGGTACGATCGATAAATTGATCCGGCAATACTAAATCTAGCGGCTTAACTTCTGCTTGCAGCGAACCGACTGCCGATGCCGAAATCAGATATTCGACACCAATTTGTTTCATCGCATAGACATTAGCGCGATAGGGAACTTCTGCTGGTGTCAGATGATGATTGCGCCCGTGTCGTGCTAAAAAAGCTACTTCCACACCATCCAATTCACCGACGATGAGATTGTCCGAAGGTTTACCAAAAGGTGTCTCGATACTTACCTCTCGGACATTATTTAAGGCTGACATTTGGTACAGTCCACTACCACCAATAATGCCAATTTTCACATCATTCATCAACTAATTACTCCAAAGTATTCAATATCGATTGGGGCTTCAATAGCTATTTAACTAATTTCTCTAACCCCTATCCCCTATCCCCTATTCCCTAATTTAAGGGTTTGGTTTGATTTCACTGATTTTGGTGTCGATATCAATTAGTGTGTCTAACACGATCCTTTTGGCATAAAGCTTCCAGCCCCATTTCTGAATGGCGATCGCTGCTGCTGTGCCGCCAACTGCGGCGATAAAATCTAGCGGCTGATTGAGGGAAATCCCAAATAACAATCCCAATCCAGCAATACCCCAAAAGGGTAACGCCACAGTTTGACGTTGGGTTTCAACTAATTTGGCAATGCCGCCGGTAGGTAATTCTTGCTCTAGGGTGGCTTTGACTGCTTGCTGCTCGGCTCTATTTACGGATATACCGATTTTGCGGCGCAATTTCTCGATCTTCCGCGCATCACTACTGTATTGAGTGAGTTCGTCTTCCGCCATCAATACCAACCGTTCGTACTGTCCCACAGGTTTATTAATCTTCAAAAATATTTATAAATGATTATAGCCGACGATTCAGATCGGTACCTAATCCATCGGAGATCGC
>NZ_JANPGM010000349.1:0-1812 GCF_031423935.1 Chamaesiphon sp. VAR_69_metabat_338 | reverse complement strand
GTTCATCTCAATACTTATGCCATCATCAAAGCCACCGCCAAAGATCGCCTCCGCCAAGCTCAGATCCAGTCGATCCTCCGACCCATTCTCAGTCGATTGGTGAGTAGTTGGGAGACAAGAGAACGCATTAGCGGACATTTACGGGGGATTTTGGCGCAGTGGCAGACGCTGACGCCAATTCCCCCCGGCTACCTAGCAGGCAATATCCTGAACTTACTGATCGAACTCGATCGCGATCGCCAAATTGTCGATTTAGACTGTTCTTTATTACCGATTCGCTCGGCTTACTTCGTCAATGCAACTCTGGAGCGGGTGAATTTTACTGCGGCGAGCTTCGATCGCTCGGTCTTTACTAAAATATCTGATGAGTTGTTAGCAGCGAATTGCGATCCGACGGGCAAACTAGGAGCCGACGATTGTGATATTCGGCAGATTACTAGTACCTGCGAAGCTGAAACGACCTACGTTCTAGATGTCGATCGCCTTCAATCTCAATCTACCGTGCGGCTCGAACGACCTTACGAACAGATGAATATTACTGGAGCGACTGGATTGCCACTAGCACAAATTCAAACACTCAAATTACTAGGCGCGATCGACGATCGATCGATGCTATTCGAGTAATCTCTATCGATCGAATTAGGGTGAAGATATCATAACTAAAGTATTCAATAATAACCTCCCTGCTCCCAACCCCCAACTCCATGCTCCCAAACTGGCTCAACCAAATCCTCGACAATTCCTGGCTGGTCGCGATCGCCCTCAACACCATCTTATTCATCGTTGCCACGCTCGTTCCCAAGAAATTATTAACCCCTGCCGGATTAATTAATGCCTGGGGATTGGGAGTCGTTGTGTGGGGCACCTTGGGATGGCGCGGCTATGGCGTTGTGATGTTTTATTTCCTCGTCGGTTCGGCAGTGACGCGGATCGGGATGGCACAAAAGGAAGCCGCCGGAATTGCCGAAAAACGCGGCGGTGCTAGAGGGCCAGAAAATGTCTGGGGTTCGGCTTTGACAGCAACTATCTGCGCGATCGCGATCGCGGCGATTCATCTAGGCTGGCTGGCTCCGAGCTGGGAACCCGCATTGCTATTGGGTTATGTTGCCAGTTTTAGTACCAAGTTGGCAGATACGACCGCGAGTGAAGTCGGTAAGGCTTATGGCAAAAGTACGTTTTTAATTACGACCTTACAACCCGTTCCCAGAGGGACGGAAGGTGCTGTGAGTTTAGAAGGTACTCTGGCTGGGATCGTGGGTGGGATTCTGATTTCGTTGGTTGCTTATAGCGTGGGGCTGATTAGTTTGACTGGCGTGATAATTTGCACGATCGCGGCTTTTGTCGCGACTAATGTGGAAAGCCTCATCGGTGCGACACTCCAGCCAAAATTTGATTGGTTGACGAATGAATTAGTCAATGTTATCAACACGATTATCGGTGCGATCGTGGCGATCGCCATTTCGTTTTGGTGGCATTAAAAATAGGCCAGAAGAGATTGGCTTAAAGATCCGCCGATTAGAGCCGCAGCGATCGGCAAGTGGATCGTCAGTAGTAGAATTGTCAGATGGGAAAATTTCCTTAGCTAATTACCATTAAAATTAGCTCGTTCCACCGATCGCGAGTCTTGACTCGACCCACTAACTTGCCCCCACTTTCCCTACCCTACCCCGATCGAGATGCCCAACAAAATGCCGACTGACAAGTCCAAATTAGCCAATGCGCACAGCCAGCTAAAAAAACGCCGCCGTCGCATTCTTGCTGGCACTGGAGTGGCTGCACTGTTAGCGACCGGTATGGCGGTTGGCATTGGTA
>NZ_JANPGM010000348.1:0-7987 GCF_031423935.1 Chamaesiphon sp. VAR_69_metabat_338 | reverse complement strand
AGCGGTGCGATCGCACCTGATAAAAAGAGGTTGACTAAGAAAACTACTTCCTGAATCGAACTGGCCTTCTCAGTCCAAAAGGCAAACATTGCTAAAGTATATTGAATCATAAAAGTCAAGGCGAATGCACACATGCTCGCGATCGCAAATAAGCCCAGCGTCCCCAAATTCGGTATCCAAAATGCCGTCGGGTAAAGACAGAAGAATAGAGCCACTAACCCAAAAATAAATGGCAATCTAGCAAAACGTTCGCCAATATGCGACCAGATATGATGCCAGACGGGATCTAATGGTTGTAACAACCGAAAGGATAATTTCCCATCGACAATTTCGCGCTCAAAATCCCAAATCACCCATACAACAGTTAGTTGACGGACGAGATAAACAGCCAAAAAATAGCGGGCAAACTCGATCGAAGATAAGCCAAAATCTCCTGTTTGTGCGGCTTGCGTCCAGACACCCATCAGAATGAACGGGAGTGACCCCGAAAGTGCCCAGAGGAGCAATTCGGCTCGATACTCCAGCATATAGGCATAGTAGGTAACTAGTAGCGATCGCGAGACTTTAAATAGATGTTTCATTGGTTGTCTCTATCTCCGAGTAAGGTTGAGTTGCAGTCGATCGAGTTCGCAGTGGAGTTCGGATTAGAGGGCAGGATAGAGAACGCAGGCATCATCGACTACAGCGATATTAGCAGCCATCATTCGTACAGTTCTAGCTCTTGAGAAATTGCCACCATTTCATCTAGCCCTTGCGCTATCGAAAGATCGATCCGGTCTTTATAAACCATCAGATCATTGAAATTAATCCGGCGGTGTTTGCCGATTTTATGATAGGGGATTTCACGTAATTCGATTTGCTCGATCGAGTATAGTCGGGAGACATTGAGCCGATCTGCTGCTTCTTGAGTAGTGAGTTCGGCATGAATCGGGATCGGGCTGACGGCATTACGCTGAGACATTTGGGTTAAAACATCGCTATTTTGGAACATTTTATCGGCCTTGTAGGATTCCAATTGGAGTCGGGGCAGCTCAATTTGGAGTTCGATCGAAACACTGTATAGCCTACTTCTGTTTCAGTTAGCAATTGAGGGTTTTTACAAGAGCCAATTCTTTTGAGCCACAATAGCGATCGAGAGACTTTAAATAGATGCTCCATAACTCTAATTATATAAATTCTGGGCAGCACAGCTTCGATGTCAAGAAAAACGCAGTGCCCTTGATGGGCAGCCTAGCTGCGCTTTTGTTAGTATTTTTATACTGTTGTAGGCTGTGAGCTTACACAAATACCAACGGCGAGCGAAGGCTGATAAATATTATTTCAAAGTGTCCTGTTCCGAGTCGAAGTTGCCTGAATATCTATCTAGTCACGCTCTAGATTAAAATTTTCGTAAATTGAGATCGATGCTATGTGACTGAAACATCATCTTCAAGGAGCAGAGATTTCATGATTACGGCTACCCCACCACCAGCTAAAACTAGCTCCAAAAAAATTGTCGATCTTTGGGCGAGTATCCCGACAAGCTACCCAGAGGCAGATTTGGCAGCTAATTTCATGGTGAAACTCTTCGACTATTTAGGACTAAATCATCACCAAATTAAAAATACGCCTGGTATTGGTGCTGGGTTAAGGCCGGATTACTTAATCTATAACGATCCAGCGCAGCCCCCGATCTTAGCAATAGAAATTAAAAAGCGCGAATCAGGATTAGCAGCAGTAAGTGACGCACAGTTTGTAGCTACTTGTCAAAATCATCCCTTATACAAAGATGCTGTCGGTTTATCAGATAACCCCAAGAATAATGGAATTATTCAATATTTAGACATTGACAATGTTAATTCCAGTCATTTGGCTAACTATGGATTAGTATTTAACGGTGACTTCTTCCAACTATGGCGGCGAGTAGATGGATTAGTTATTCCCATGACAACCATCAGGCGCGTTAACAAAACTAGCCTACCAAAATTATTGAAAGAGTTAGCACACTGTTTGCAAGCTCCGCCATCAGCTTTGGTGACAGCAATTTGGAACAGTAAAGGTGGCGTTGCCAAAACTACTAATACTATCAACGTTGCTTCTTGCCTAGCTTTAGCTGGTAAGCGAGTCCTATTAATCGATCTAGATCCGCAAAACGATTTGACTAGTGGGATTGGTTTGAAAGCAAATTATGCACCTGATTATTTCGATCGCGTTTACGACCAGCTTCAACTTCAGGAAGTCGATCGAGCTAAAGATATTCTAACAAAATCCATTCAAACCAAGAGTTTTGCGACTAGCGATGGTCAAAGTTTTCACTTGTCTTTGTTGTCTTCCTCAAAAAATTACTTAAACAATATTAATGATACTGTTCGTGCCAAAGAAGCGCATGTTATCTTTAACGATATTCTCGATCTAGTTCGTGAAAATTATGATTATATCTTTATCGATGCTTCGCCTAAGTATGATAAATTAGCTCAGTGTTTATTATGTACTGCTGATACTATTATTCTGCCGTTCGATCTAGGAGCTAAATCATTAAAACACGCGATCGAGCTTTCCTCAAAGGTAATCCCGACACTTCAAACTATGCGTGACAAGGCTGATGATTTCACTGTCGGCCCTTGGAATCTAGGATTACTATACAGTCTTTGTCCAACTCATATTGGTGTGGGCATAGAGAAATCAATTGCTGATGTAATTGAGCAGCAAGGATTTACAGGCAAACAAGTAAACACACGCTTGATTAACTTTGCTCAAACTAAACAGGCAGAATTTCAAGAGAAGCCAGTCATCTGTTGGCAAAACTCCCAAATCACTAAGTTATTTCACAAATTAACTACTGAAGTTTTTCTAAGTCATAACTATACAGATAAATAGGCTTGTTTAATTTTCCTGTCCGATCCACTAAACAAATTGAGGTAACTTATTATGGTATCAATTCTAGAGCGACGTGGCACCAGTACCCCTTTAGGGCAAGTTTTACGCTTGCCATGCAAATTTATTCAAGGTAGATCTAGTGCAGAAGCTATGGTAATTAATGCCATTGCTGCTGAACTAGCTATTTCTGGCAAGAATGTTTTACCTGTAATGGTCAAGCTCCTGAAAGAAGATAAATATACTGCGGTGTTAAACAACCAAATTTTAATCGCAGCTCAACAAGCTAAATTAGATTTTGTCTATTGTATCGTTGTTGATGATGAGATGGCTGTTCAGCTCAAAGTTGAGGCTGGGAAAACTCTTAAAGTTAATCTAAATCAAGCATCAGAAGTAGAATTAATAGCAGCTTTTGAAAATATCAAAGCAAATATTGCTGCTTTTAATAAGATTGAGCCAGCACCGATCGCTCAGGCAATTATCAGCTATCGATCTGTCGAGCGAGTTAAGAACTTAACTTTCCTAACTAAATTAAAATGCGGGATTGGTAAAACTAAATTGCCTGGATTAGTCGATCGATTGGTGTATTAGATTAGTGATTTATTCACAGTTGACGATCGCATAAGAGCGACGATACTTACCATCTAGCGACGGAGCTACATTGGGTACATAAAACCAGCCCAGTATTCCAGCTCCTTGCTCTGGTGGATCGATCGCCAAAGCAGAGGAAAGGCTATGATTAGACTCTAATTTGTAAGAGATTGACTTCTGCTAATTCGATCGATCGGACGGTCTACTAATTTAAATTCTGTTCGCATAGCCCAAAGAAAACCCGCAATAACCCCAATAAAATCGACATTTCCCCAATCCCGTGCAGCAGCGATTCTGACACCGTTCCATCGATCTGAAGCCGATAAAACTTCCAACCCTCACCATTTGTTACAATCCCATAAATAGCGATCTCTCGCCCTAACTGCTGATTTACCCACTGACAAGCCTGCATCTCCACCAAACACTGCGCTGCCCCCTGCTCAAAGTCATCCTTCTTCGCCTCAATTGCACACAGGTATGGTGCTTCCAGATACCCGCGCCGCTCAGCAATCAAATAATCGGCATTGCCACAAGTTTTCTCACCTTCAAGATAAGCACCCTTCCACACCTTCAATCGATCGAATCCCTCTAGCCCCTCCTCACAGATCGCATCAATTAGTAATGTCTTAGACACCTCTAAACTCTCTAGATCGAATCGCTGTAATCGTTCTAACCGCTGTCTGAAAAAGTCACTAATCGGTAAGGGTTCTGCTTCAATCTGCCACCGCTGCAATTCATTCAAGCTCAACTGCTTAAATGCCTCTTTGTAGGTGAAACTAGAAAAACTTTTCTTGCGTTCTTGTGTGACTTGAATCATCAGATTTTCCCTGGATTTATAGATCGGATCGGTATTGCCAATACAGGTAGATTATCTTACTGCTTTACCAGTGTCTCAGCAGTTCCCGACTGAAAAATCTGACCGATCACATCATCGATCGGCGGATCGGTGATGCTCAGATCGACGACTTCTAATTCGCCTAAAATGTGGGACACCGTTTTGGTGAGGACTTCCTGCGGTACTAAAAATTTCGCCGATGCCCCTTCGACCGATCGCACATCGGCATATAGTGCTAACTTGGCTTGGGGATAGATATGTTTGAATTCGACAGTGACTTCCCGGCAGGGTGAAAAGCGATCGACTAATCCGTTGAGATTGCCATCATAAATTAATTGCCCCTGGTTGATGACCAACACTCGATCGCATAGGGCAGTAATATCCGCCATATAGTGGCTGGTGAGCAAAATCGTGGCATTGTACCGTTGGTTGTAGTCGCGCAAGAATTGGCGGACGGCGACTTGCGCGTTGACATCCAAGCCGAGGGTGGGTTCGTCGAGGAACAGGACTTGGGGTTCGTGGATCAGTGCGGCGAGTAGTTCGGCTTTCATCCGTTCGCCGAGCGATAATTTGCGAATCGGTTGAGTGAGTTTGTCTTGAATCGACAGCATTTCTGCCAATTCTTGAATCCGCAATTGCGCGGTACGATCGCTCAAACCGTAGACAGCAGCATTAATCTTGAGTGAATCGAGGGCGGGTAAATCCCAAATTAACTGTTGCTTTTGCCCCATCACCAGGGTAATTTGCTTGAGGAAGGCTGTTTCGCGTTTGAAGGGAATGTGTCCGGCAACTCGGACAGTTCCCGTCGAGGGATGAATCAGTCCGCTGAGCATCTTGAGCGTGGTGGTTTTACCCGCACCATTTGCGCCCAAAAAGCCGACAATTTCGCCAGCTTGGATTTCAAATGAGACATCCCGCACGGCGTTGATTTCTTTATAAGTACGTTGAAAAAAATGTTTGACAGTCCCAGCAAAACCAGGTTCTTTGACCGCTACTGGATAAACTTTGCTCAGGCGATCGACAATAATACTAGCCATAAATACCGGATGTAGATCTCAAGCTCGATCGACTCAATCGCTTGCGGTGGGTATCGTCATCGTAGAGGTCGATCCTCGCACGATCGCAAGCAAAGTAAACCAGCCTTAGCTAACATCTTAAACGATTCTTGCTGGTGAGGTTACGGGCTGGGTATCGCTCGTAACAATGTTATAACTGCCAATCTTTTAAAATCGCTAAATTGATAAAACCACTCCCCAACGCGTTCAGCTCTGCTGTACCGTAGGTAATCGCCAAAATCCCCCACCAGCGGGCGGTAATTAGCTCCCAGCCACTCAACAAATCGAGATCTTCACCACGATCGAGCCGTTCGGTGCGATAGCCAGGAACGACAATTAGGGCGATGCCAATAATCGTAAATGCTGGCGCGCCCATGGCTGCTAGTAAATAATAGTGTCCGCGATCGATTGCCGAACGCCAAGTCCAGATCGTCAACAACGCCCCGATTGTCGCGATAAATAATCCACCCAAGCGTTCGTTTCGCCTCGATACCATCTGCCAGCCTCTCGCTAAGATCTAAGATCGATAACTACAAAGATCGCCGGCTCATTTTCGGAAACTCTCAAACTCGCGATCGAGTCCTAAAACTAGGATAGGATGGTGGTGCGTGTAGTTAACTACCTATCCTGTTTGGTGCAATGTCAACCCTGAGGGCAAGATCGGTGTTTTTTAGTATCGTCATTCCTACTTACAACAGACTCCCCATTCTCCAGAAATGTTTGCGAGCCTTGGAGATTCAAACTTTCGATGCCAACATCGTCACTGGCTACGAAACGATCGTCGTCGATGATGGTTCGACTGATGGCACGATCGAATGGTTGCAAAACAGCAGTAGCGAACTGCCGCATCTGAAAATCTACGAACAAGCGCACAAAGGTGCCTCCGCTGCCAGAAATTTTGGAGTCGAACAAGCGCAGGGAGACACGATTATTTTCATCGATAGCGATATTGTGGTGACGCCGACATTTCTCCAATGTCATGCCGATACTTTGCTCGCAAAACAACAGGAATTAGGCGACGATCGCGTCTTTACTTACGGGGCGGTGATTAATACCGCCAACTTTGAATCGCCGACGAGCGAACCTTACAAACTGCTAGATTTTTCTAATGCTTATTTTGCCACTACTAATGTGGCGATCGCCAGACATTGGTTACTAGAAGTGGGTTTATTCGATCTCGATTTCGATCTCTATGGTTGGGAAGATTTAGAACTCGGCGTCAGGCTCAAAAACCAAGGTATTCAAATGGTCAAATGCCCCGAAGCTATGGGTTTTCATTGGCATCCGGCGTTCTCACTCGATCGGATTCCGCGCCTGATCGAACAAGAAATCGAACGCGGTAAAATGGGCGTGATTTTCTACCAGAAACATCCGACGCTCGATGTCAAAGTCACGATCCAAATGACCATTTTTCATCGAATTTTGTGGAATATTCTCTCGCTGGGCGGCGCGCTCAACGAACGGACGATGAAACCGTTATTAAAATGGACGATCGATCGCGGCAATCCCCAATTAGCCGAGCAGTTTGCGCGGATTTTTCTCAATCAGTACAGCGTTCAAGAAGTCCATCGTGCATATCAACAAAGTTTGCGCGCGATCGATCGGTAACGATCGATTAATCGTCCCAGCGAGAATACAGAGTAATGAGTAAAGCGATTAATAAATTAATTTTGTGGTTGTGGATTGGCACCACTTCATTACTAGATTTATCGCTAGTTACCTTGACCTTGCCGACGATCGCGCGGACAAATTACTTTAATAATACGGTTTACGCCTTAGACAGTATCTCTAAGCAGCCCCTGTATCTCCTCGCGATCGATCGAATTGGGATCTCGTTATTATTCTTGTTATTTGGGATGGTGTGGGCGGCGATCGTCTTAATTGCATCGGAGCGATTATTAGTATTTCTAGCGTTTCCCACACCAGGAAATAACAAGTTTAGTCGATTGAGTTTGACTTTATTTAAGCTGGCTTTAGCGGCGATCGTGTTTACGATCCTCATCGGAAATATCAGCCTAATTTACGATCTATTTCAAGGCGAAGTGGGGATCGATCGTTACTAGATCTGGATATCGAGATTACTTTAGCCTGTAGAACTAAGGTATAAGTTATAATTCAAATAATCCGATCTAGTAAACACATCATGACCGATCTCACGATAACTTTACCCGAAGCAGTGAAGGATTATATCGTTCGCGTAGCGTCTCCTTTGTGGAGAATCGACAGATTTCCAGCGGTACATACAGTACTCCTGATGAATTTTTAACGGCCTTGGTCGAACAAGAGCAAGAACGTCAAGCGAAGCAGAAGGTTAATGCTCTTCTCAAATCCACACTTCAGAAAGATCGGACAATCGAAGTTCCAGACGAATGGTGGCAGCAGCAACGTCAACAATTAATCGATCGGCTGCCACCTCGATCGTGAATCTTCGTATCTTAATTCATGAAGATGCGACCATCGATCTTCACGAACATTGAGATCTGTAAACTCGAAGTAAATTTATGTCGTGATGTGTAGTTGTAGCGATCGATACTAATCTATTGCATCGTCGCGATAATCACAGTGATATTGTCACTCCCACCGTGTTGTTTGGCAGCATCGATTAGGGCTTGCGCGGCTACTTGTTCGGTTTCAGCGCGCAGATGGCTAGAAA
>NZ_JANPGM010000347.1:0-3004 GCF_031423935.1 Chamaesiphon sp. VAR_69_metabat_338 | reverse complement strand
CGCTATCGATCGCCCAAAGATTGGGCTTGAATCCAGAAGTGATCGAAAATGCCAAATCGCAGGTAATATTGGGCGCAACTCAAGAAGTCAACGAAGTCATCGCTGGACTCGAAGCCCAACGGCGCACTCAGGAAACTAAAGCCAATGAAGCAGCAACAGTCTTAAAACAAGCCGAAGCTTTTTACTTAGAAGTTTCCCAAAAAGCCGCCCAATTGCAAGCCCGCGAACAGGAACTCAAAGTCAACCAAGAACGCGCCGTTCAAGCTGCCATTGCCGAAGCCAAAGGCGAAATCGCCCAAGTCATCCGCCAACTCCAACAAGGCCCCCAAACCGCCCAGGCTGCCCAGCAAGCCACCGTCGAACTAGATGGCGTGTCAACCCGTCGCCTACCAGCTAAAACCACTCCCCAGCCGGCTCCAGGCTTCAATCCTAAGGTCGGCGATCGCATTCGCATCCCCAAGATCGGGCAAAAAGCCGAAGTTTTGAGCGAAGTAGATGATAACGGCAATCTCAATGTCAAATTCGGCATCATGAAAATGAATGTCGCCCTCGCCGATATCGAATCGCTCACAGGCGAAAAAGCCGCTCCGTTACCGAAAAAATCTGGAGCTAAAGTGCCAGGTAAAGCCACCCCTACCGCGCCAGTCGTCGCAATTCGGACATCGACAAATACCGTCGATATTCGCGGGCAACGCGTGGCAAATGCTGAGAGCGAAATCGAACGCGGCATCGGTCGCGCCTATCAATCCGGTATTATGTGGGTGATTCACGGCAAAGGTACCGGCAAACTCCGCGAAGGCGTTCATGAGTTCCTAGCTCATCATCCCCAAGTCGATCGATTTGAATTAGCAGGCGAAAAAGACGGCGGCGGCGGTGTAACGATCGCTTATCTCAAGTAAAACATTAGGCTGCGATCGATTCTCACTCTCAAGCCTAAAGAAGGAGGAAAATACATGGTTTCTGCTGCCCCAATTATCGCTCCCTTGCTAATCGGCGAACGCCGAGTGGTTTTTAAAAATATTACCTGGCAGGGTTATCAACAACTGCTGGGGATTTTGGGCGAACATCGAGCGGCAAGATTGACATTCGATCGCGGAATTCTAGAAATTACGATGCCATTAGAAGAACATGAATTTTCTGGTCGTTTAATCGAACTGTTCGTACGAATTTTAGTAGTAGAGTTAGGTTTGAAAATCAAGACAATGGGTTCGACAACGCTCGATCGATCGGATTTAGATCGCGGTGCCGAACCAGATAACGCTTACTATATTCAAAACCAATCCCGCGTGGCTGGGCGCAAAGTAGATCTAGCCATAGATCCGCCGCCCGATTTGGTTGTAGAAGTGGATATTACTCACACCGATATTAATAAGCCAGCTCTATATGCGGCAATGGGAATACCAGAATTTTGGCGGTATGATGGCTGCGAATGGCGGATCTATCAACTGCAAGGCAATGAATATTTAGAAGTACCTAATAGTCCAACTTTCCCGATCGTCTCGAAAGAGAAGTTCTACGAATTTTTGGCAGTTGCCCAGAAAGATGAAGTAGCGGCTGAGATTAATTTGCGGGAGTGGGTGAGATTATCAATCGAACCTAAATCTTAAAGTTGTATCGATCGATCTGCATCACCCAAGCAGAAGTATATCGACCAAGATCGAATCAATATTTTCGATTAATTGTAAGCCCAAGCTACCCAGCTTCCGTTTAATTAATCGTTGCTCTAATGTAACGATTCTACTAACTCTGACTTTAGAAGTCGATTTTAGTCCAGTTTGGGCAAACTCTGGATGACTCAGATCGATGATGAATTCATCCCGATTCACTCGATCTAGATTTTGCGTGGAGATAAAACATAAAGTAACATCTTCACCTTCTGGCTGCACGTACAGCACGATCGCAGGGCGAAGTTTGGTTTGGCTCAGATCTGTAAAGGGAAAAGGCACCAATACCACATCGCCTTTGGCTAAATTCACGCGACTGGTTCCCCATCATCTAGAGTGTACAGATCGGGTTCGTGCTCCAGAAAATCAAACGAGCCACCCATCTGCGCTAGATTGGCAATTTCATGTACCGAAGGATAGTCCAGCTTCTCTACTGTCTTCTCCTCACCAGCCAACCGCGCCGCCACCGCAGAATCAAAAAATAATCGCTGCGTGAGTAAATTCTGCTCTGCTTGAGGCAAGGATTCAATCAGATCGATTATCGAATTTACCAGTTGATTATTAGCAGCCATAAATTATTTCCGTGAGACTATCCCACCGAGAAAATCATGTTAAAATTCTTTCAAGGGTATTTTCACCAAAAATTACCCCTATGACGTACAACCATAAGAGGCAATTTTATGAGCTATCTGGTATGGAGTCACGTATTCCTATCTCTAGGTTACGCACTTATGGCTCTCGACTACTTCGACCGCATGTAGAGCCGTAAACAACTCACCTTTTTTATCTAAGCCGTGTTCCTGGCAGAACGCGGTTTTTTTGTACTTTCGTACAAAAATTGACGTGCGCGCTTTTTTATTGTCGTCCACGCTTTTATTGTATCGCGCACGTTCATTACAATTATATTAATAAACTAATATATACAAGAAATAGAATAAATATTTTCAAGATTCGATCGACTGAACTCAAGCCCCGAAACCCTCATTTAGATGAGTTTTCCTGTCATGGCTTCCCAAATATCCCATCTAACCAAGTCCTCGATCATTAAATACTCGATATTTATAATCTTTGGTATAATTATTAAGAATCTAATATAACTTACACAATGGAAGGCGCGGACTTTCTCAAACTAGAGGAACTGATTTTACTCGCGATCGCGGGAAAGTCAGAAATTTATGGACTAGAAATAGCTACTGACATCGCAAAAGCCAGCGAAGACAAGGTGCAGCTAAACTATGGCTCGCTCTACCCATACTTAAACCGCTTGGAGAAGAAGGGATATATTACCTCTCGCTGGGAAGAGGAGAACGAGAGAAAAGGAGCGCGGCGGAAATATTATC
>NZ_JANPGM010000346.1:0-9460 GCF_031423935.1 Chamaesiphon sp. VAR_69_metabat_338 | reverse complement strand
CGGTTGTTCAAAGATTAGCCACCTTAGCACTTACCGTGGTGGCATATGAAGAAAGTGAGGAGATTTCTCAGCAAGCACTAAATCTGTTAAATCACTGGAGCAGTTTACAGAATGCTCCTCGGTTACAGTGGACATCAATTGCAGCATATGGAAGCTACATTGGGCTACTTTTTCCTCAGCAAGCACTTGATAATTTAAAGATAATTGCTCAATCGGGTGATGGGCGACTTTTTTCAGATATTGCTCAAGCTGTAATAAGTTTGTTTGATGCTGGTCAGCAGGTTTCTAATTTACACTCCTTTGTCTTAAACACACTCAAAGAATGGGCAGATAAAGATCGGAAAACAGCAATCTATCGACTTAGTTTACTTATTTTTTGGGGATTAATGCGTGAATCCTGGATTATCAAAAATGATGTTCGTCAACCAACTCTTCTATGGCTGGCGAAAAAGAGTCAGGCTTCTGAAGACTTAATAGTATATTTGATGAGAAATGCCCTCAATCTAGAATTCACAAGAGATATGATACTGCCTGAAATTTTTAGCTGGCTGAAGTTTGTTGATAAGCAGCAATCGTTATATAAAACTCTTGCACGCATTATCTTTACGTTAGCTAGACGCGGTAGAGAATGCGAGCGAATTTGTAGTTACCTGAATAGGTGGTCTAGAAGTTCTGAGTCAGCCATCCAAATCCTAAAATTGATCGAACAAAATTCTTAGTACAGGAGTAAAAACATGCCGGAAGAAAAGTTGCTATTTACTGAGAAAGAATTGACTCGCTTGAAACGTCCAGAGCCACCAAAGCCTGGAACTGCACTTGTTTTTGTTGGTGATGGTACCCCTCTGCTCACAGTTCGTGAAGGCGAACGTGGTCCAACAGCAGGAGAACTATTGTTTGGTAAATATAGCACATATTATGAAGTAGATATGGGTGATCGCTCACTCAATTTCCATGAAAAACTACCTTGTGCTGATGCTTTTGAGTTTAATACAGAAGTTAAATTAACTTATGCTGTCAGCGATCCAGCTCTTGTTGTGCGACGGGCTAGAACAGATGCAGGTCAATTTCTGAAAGATTTAGCAATTGATGCGATGCGACGTGCCAGCCGAAGATATAATCACGAACAAACGGGAGAGGCCGAAAATACTATTGCATGTAGAATTGAAGATGAGGTTCGTGATAATGGCTTCAAGCTGAGTCGAGCAGCTTTTGTAAAGATTTCCCTAGATGAAGCAATTCAGACTCGTCTTATTAATAAGAAATTGAAGGAGTATGATTTTGACGATCAGAAGACTCAAATTTCAAGAGATGAGGAACTAGCTAATTTACAACTAGGAGCCAAGTTAGGCTTAAAAGGAAAAAAGGCAGATTTTTTTGCACCTTATATTAAAGCGGGAGATTGGGCAACTCTTTTGGCAATGCTCGATTTAAACGATCCTGAAGATGTCACAATTCGAGCCATGGTGGAAGCAACTTCAAATAAACAAAAAATGCAAGAAGAGAGACAGCAGAAGCTGCTTGAACTTGCAATTGAAAAAGGTGCCGTAGAGGGCTGGGAACTTAGAGGAGCTGCGAAGGCTTTATTTCAAGAAGTGAGTGGGTTACCAGAGCAGTCAATAGCTTTATTAGAAGGTAAAACACAACCTCTGAAATCAGAAGATTCTCAACAAACTAAGGAGATAGAAGTAAAGCCTTCGATACCTAATTCAATTGGTCGAGATCGAGATGAAGATTGCCAATAGGATTATATAGAGTATGAGTTGGCTTTTTCAATCTATTTTCAGACCAATTTACGAACTAATCATCATATTTCCTATGCCCTGGCGATTGACGATTGTTGGCATGGTTTTAATTCCTGTATTATTTTGGTTGATATTTCAAGGATTGCCTTTTCTTTCTAGCAAATTGTCTTATATAGCTTTCGTATGTGTGAAAATACTATTACGATGTGAATGTGAGATGACTCAATATATTCGAGTCAAAAAACATTACTCGCCCCCAGCAATCATTTATATTCTTAGCGATTCGCTAGCCGCTATAGGTAGAGCATTTGACAATACAAGCAAATACTTTAGTGAGTTTGCCAGCTCCATGAAAAAAAGATGGTATCCTCCTAAACGATTGCTTGTAATAATTGGAATTATTGTACCTTTAATATGGTATGTACGTCCTTCGATCGGAACAAATAGTACTTCTAAATTTCTCCGTAGTGGAGAAATATGGTGGTATTCGTTAGAAGGTTGGATCTTGAGTGGTAAATGGAAACCTTCTGCCACTAGCTATGCTCCAGAAGAGTTTATTTGGACATATTTTTCAACTATCAATAATCATCAATATTTAGAAGCATGGAATTTAACCACTGCTAATTTCAAAAATAATAAACGTTTGATGCCTAACGGCTACGCTGATTATTTAAGCTTCTGGAAAAATGATGTTGAACGTACAAATGTTCTGCAAGCAAAACTCGTGTCCAAAAATATGACTGGTGCAACCATTGATGTTAATTGGCAATATTTTACAAAAAAGAATAGAAGTTCGCCAAATATAGAGGCTGTACGCTTCTTTTTGGTTTGGGATGTTAAAACCACTAGGTGGTTAATTAATAATACGAAAAAGCTGTGAAAAACTTTGCTCTTTGGGTTGATTGTAAATAGTGTAAATCATCGACCGCTAAAATCCTAAATCCATTTGAGCGGCTTTAGCAGCGACGAGAATTTCTTCATCTGATTTAGTGCCCCAATCGGGATCGCCAATTTCTTCGTAGAATTTTTGGTCGTAGGGACGAGTGCGCACTACCACTGGCATCGGTACTGCATGTCCCAATACTAATGCTTGTTGTTTAGAATCTAATTTTGCTAAGACAGATTTCAATCCCTGCGCGCCAGCTACGCCGGTAAAGATCGCATCGATATCTTTCTCATCATTAATTAGGGCGGTAATCCGCGTGCCAATTTGGGACATAATTTCATTATCGATCCCCGACGGACGTTGATCGACAATTAATAATGTCACGAAAAACTTCCGCATTTCTCGCGCGATCGTGCCGAAGATCGTACTTTTGGCGATCGCCGGATCTAAGAAACGGTGGGCTTCTTCGATCGTGATAATTAGCGGGTTTGGTCGATCGCTTTCTTGCTTGCTTTGGAGATATTGCTCGGCTTTATTGACATAGAGTTTGTGAATCCGGCGGGTGAGCATATTCGTCACCAACATATATGACAATAAATCGGATTGATTGCCAAATTCGATCACGACATTTTTGCCAGCACTGAGGGATTGGATCAAACTTTTAAGATTATCTTGACGGCTAATCGGACGCAAGTATTTGAGTTTTTCCAAGCGCATTAATTTTCGCTGCAAAGATGCGATCGAGCCTTTATGCCCCTTGCCAGATTCACAAAAGACCGTAATATCTTCATTGCTCATTTCCAGGAGCCGACTAATCCAACTGCTGCCATATTCCGCTGCCAGAATATTGGCGTTATCTAGGCTGGCTTCTGAGAGATTTAATTCCCGCGAGACGAGTTGCAAGTCCTCGATATCGATCATCTCGTAGGTGAGAAATAGATCCTGCGCGTCGCGAATGCCCCGAGCGCGACTGGATTCGGGATCGAGGGTATAGACGACCACCTCGTTGGGAAATAATTGCCGCAAGCCTTTGACTGTCTTGACATTCTTGCCTTCTTGGACGGCTTCCCAGCCGTATTCGGAGTGCATATCAAAGATCAGATTGACAGCGACTTTTTTGCGAATCACGCCCGCTAGGAGCAGCCGCGTCAGGAATGATTTCCCCGTCCCCGATTTCCCGAATACACCATTGCTGCGTTCGACAAACTTCTTGAGATCCAAACAGACGGGCACATCCATATCTAAAGGTTGCCCGATCGAAAAATTCTTGCGCGTCGGATCGTCTTCCCAGCCGAATACCGATCGAAAGTCGTTCTCATTGGCATCAAATACTTGGCTGAAGTGGCTGGGCACCGTCTTGACAGGTAAAAGCTCCCATTCCAGATTCGTTTGGGCTTCAAAGGAAGCTAAGGGAGCTTTGCCATTCTCAGTTTTGGCTTTTTTACCTTTACCATTGCCATTCAGACTAGCCCCACCATTGAGTGACGGCGGAATTTGACTGAATTTGTTAAGCATCAACATCGGCGATAGATTCACCGTCCCATAAGTCCCACTCCCTGACAAAACATCGAGCAAAAAGTCATCTTCTGGATGGGGCGGATTGACTAAAATCCGATCGCTCGATGTGCCCAAACAGACATCTGTTAACAAGCAAAAAAAGTCATATTGTCTGCCTCGCACCACCAAAAATTTACCCACCCGCATATCTTCAACGGAGATATCTGGATGCAGTCTTACTTCTAAGCCACCAGTGAGCGAACCTTCAATTACTGAGCCGAGGGGTTTATTCATAAGATGGTAGATACTAAATCGAGATGCGCCCAAACCCTCACCGCTGAAATTGTTACGGCTAGGATCTTACTTTTTAATAGTCTTAGCACAAACTTACCATCAATGCGTTGTGAATATTGTTGTGAATTAGCTTAAATTTCACAGATTTGTAAACTACCTTACTCAGTATTCTCAGCGATCGCGTGCGGTATTTTCCCGATCTGTAAGCTTGGCGCGTCATGGCAATTAGTTGCACTGTGCTTGTTTGACACCAAGGATCGATGGGGATAGCACCTCAATTGGATCGAGCCATCAGTCTGCATCCGCTCTCATCAACCGATCGCCTTCTCAGAAACGATCGAGCCTAGATAAGACGATCGACTACACTACGATTGAGATGGCATACCACACGAGCATCGATATGGCTGTGACAGCGATCCCTGAGAATTGTATAGAGATATATCACAATCTCCAAATTATGCTAATAAATATTGCAAATACTTGCTTTGTTTGATAGTGTGTGTTTACCCCAACAGGTGGGTATCAAACTGCTCGAATTTATTTAAAGAGGTGTACCATGTTCGATCGCTTTCAACTCCCAACACCTTAGACGAGCGATCCACCTGGGTAGCTAAGTTTGAGTGTTGCCTCACAATAGTCGCAAAGAACCATTTCGCTCCAATTTGCGGCTAGTTCACACTAGACATTTAATTCATAAGTATTCGATCGTCAATTCAATTTCTTAGTTCCCGACTTCCCTCTGCTGGTTCGAGAAATCGCAGTCCATGCATGCATGGCTAGATTTGTGCTAAACGTCCGGCGAGATTTTACCTTTGGAGGTATTACCAAGATGAAAATACAAGGAAAAACTGCCCTAGTTACTGGGGCATCGCGGGGCATCGGTCGAGCAATTGCCTTCGAGTTAGCCAGACATGGCATCAAACGCTTGCTACTCGTCGCCCGTAACGAACAAAGACTGGCGGAAATGGCAATCGATCTGGCGGCAATGGGCATCGAAGTCATTCCCCTAGTTGTAGATTTGACCGATCGCGTGCGCGTCAATGTCGTCATCTCCCAAGCATGGCGAGATTACGGTCAAATTCATTTGCTAGTCAACTGTGCGGGTGTGGCTCATCAAGCACCATTTCTCCAGTCCAAGCTCCCACAGGTTCAAGAAGAGATCGCCATCAATCTCCTGGGCATGTATACCGTTACCCGCACGATCGCGCGGCGGATGGTATCGCAGCGGGAAGGGACGATCGTCAATGTGGCCAGTCTCATGGGCAAAGTGGCTGCGCCGACGATGTCTACCTACTCAGCGACCAAATTTGCCATTCTCGGCTTTACCCAAGCTTTACGCGGCGAATTGGCCAGTCATAACGTTCAGGTAATGTCGTTATTACCGACGCTGACAGACACCGATATGGTGCGAGACTTGCAACTATTTCGGGGGTTGAGTCCGATGTCGCCCCAACGCGTCGCCCAGGCATTAATGCGGGGAATCGAGCGCAACGAGCGCGAAATTATTGTCGGTTGGCAAAGTCATATTGCAGTTTGGAGTAACTATTTAGTCCCCCGACTACTCGAACGCGCAGTCCGATTTGCCGCCCCGCAACCCGGCCGCGATCGCGCTTGGCTGCGATTGGGAGCTAGAGGCTAACTCCAGCTCGATCGAAAAAAGAGAGAGTCAGATCGGCATCGATCTGACTCTCTCTTTTTTTTGCCCGATCGAGTTAATGGCGATCTAATCTTGTAGTGCCTTACTTTCCCAAAGTTACTCGCAGCTACAGCTCCGTACACTAGCAAGATTAGTCACTTCGGTTGCGCAATCGTACTGAGCGAGCAAATGAGAATGAGTTATATTAATCGAAGAAACACATAGCAGCTAGCTCGGCACACTAACCAGTCATGACTTGAGACCAAGATTAACTTCTCAATTATCCGTATAAACACTGTGTATATAAACTTGCTAACTAGTTCATACTAGTTTTTGTAGCAGACTTGTCTCAGCTCATCCTCATCTATTTTGATGCAACTATGTTCGCCAATCTCATTTCTAGAATTCACGATTGCTCGCGAGTAGAAGATATCCTGCAAGCAAGTGTAGAAAACGTCAAACAGTCTCTTAACTGCGATCGGGCAGTGGTCTATAGTCTTCAGTCCGAGAGCATAGGTGAGGTAGTAGCAGAGTCGGTGAATCCGGGTTTTCCGCAGACAATGAAAACGACGATCGAGGATCCTTGTTTTATGGCGCGGCATGTCGATACCTACCGTCAAGGTAGGATTACGACGATCGATAACATTCAGGAAGCGCGGATGACGCCTTGTTATATCGAGACACTGGAAAAACTGGCCGTCAAAGCTAACTTGGTAGTGCCGTTACTATTGCCAGACAATGAGCTGTACGGCTTATTAATCGTCCATCAATGTTCTCAACCCCGTGCGTGGACGCCAGCAGAAGTTACCCTCACCGCTCAGATGGCTTTGCAAATTGGCTGGGCAATCTCTAATGCGACTAGGTGGTCGGAGTCTTACCAGCTTAAGTCAGGGATCGACAAACAAAAGTATTACAACGATCTGTTAATAACTGCTACCCAAAAAATTCATCAGGGCACTACGCGCCTCGAAGTATTAGACATTGCTGTCGCTCAAGCCCAGGCAATGCTCGGTGGAGATCGCGCGATCGTCTATGGCACTTCGCCATCAAATTTGGGTCGAGTTTTTGCCGAATCGACATTGCCAGCGTTGGCACCACTGCAAGGAACGATCCTGGAAGATAGCTCGTTATCAGATCGCCGGATCGAAGAATATCGGTATGGGCGAGTCGATGCGATCGATAATATCTACAATACGGATGGCGATCCGAGTTCCTTGGAGTTTGCCAAAATTGCTATCAAAGCCAGCCTGGTTGTCCCGATTATGAGTGATGGACGAGAGTTATTTGGATTACTCTCTGTGCATCAGTGTTTTAACCATCGCCAGTGGCAAGAGATGGAAATAGATTGGCTGCGCCAGATCGGCATCCAAACTGGTTTGGCACTAGTCAAGGCTCAGCTTCAAGAAGAAGTCACCGCCATGAAGTCTTCGCTTAAGCGAGCTGGCGTGGTTAAAGAGACAATTAGTACTGCCGATACCCAAGTGCAGCAGGTCAAAGAATCACTTAGCAATTCGATCCAAACTATCGATGAAGCTAAGCATCTAATGCGATTGCTCAGTCATGAGGTCGTTAACCTCACGGATAAATTATCCAGTGAAGATCTCAATCTCGTTCGGATTATCACTAAAAAATTGCAAGCCAATGCTGAAGTGGCTTCAGATAGCACATTGTCACTGCAATCGGAGGTCACACAGCTAGAAACAGTAGTCAACTCAGCCATTCAAATGTATAAATCTCGAAAAGCTAACGAGGATCGGTTCGAGACAAGAGTTAGCTAGAGACTGGAAGTCTCTGCTTATGATGCAAAGTCCGCCTGTCTTGATGCACCTTCATGGTCGGGAAACCCGACCGAAGCGCATCGCTGCGCGGACTAGGAAAATCAGTCCGACTGCGTGGACTTCAGATCGTTAGCCCCGCACCCCGCACCGCTCCCCGCTCCTTCCCTCAATCCTGCCGTTGATAAGCTGTCATTGGTTCTTTAATCAACCGAATATATAGATGTCGGAACGTAGATTTAATTACTCGTGGCAGCGCAAAATCGATCGGCATCAGAGCCTCCGGTAGCTTCCAGTCAGTACAACTGAGATCTGCCGGACGCATTAGGGGAAACTCGATCGTCTCCAGTGCCGGAGCTAATCCCAATCGTTGTGCTGCCGCTGCTGTCGGGACTAAATGCGCCTCGACATTGAGCAGATCCAGCATGGCGACATCCAGCGCAAACACATCCGCAGCGGCACCCAGAACGCCCAGATCTCTCGGTTCGCCGCCACTGGGGCCATTTCCTTCGTGGCCGACGATGCCATCGATGATGGTCAAATTTGGACTGATGGCGCGCGCTGTTTCGACCAGCATTTCGCCGAATCGGTCGGCACTTTTGCCCGCTTCCATGTGCCACCAAGCTTTCATCTTGCCAGGAACGCAACCGAATAGATTTTTGACACCGAGCGTCATCGTCAATTGCATGTGCGACTTGACTTTGGGGAGGTTAATGACGACATCGGCTTCGATCGCTTCTTTACTTAGTAGCAAGTGATTGAAATTCTCGCTGGCTGTCTCGTAGCGTTTGCCATGAAATTCCACCACTGGTAAATCCAATTCGGCCATCATCGGCAAATAACCATTCGATTTAGCCACGCCCATCGCACTCCCAAAGGCTGGACTATCGCCAAAAAACGGCTTACCACCCGCCTCAATTACCAGTTCGGCGACACACCTCACCAATTCAGGACGAGTCACGCATTCTTTGGTCGGACGCGCACCCGTTAATAGGTTCGGCTTGAGCAACACGCGATCGCCAGGTTTCACAAACGCACCAATTCCACCCAATGGGGCTAATACTGTTTCGATCGATTCTCGAAGTTGTTGGGCTTCGTAAGATGTGGCACGAATGAGGCTGACAGTTGGGGACATAGGAAATTAATTGATAGTTGATAATTGATAGTTGATAACGATTTGCGTTCGTCAGGAAACCCGACGGTTGTGTGCGTCAAGACAAAACAGTCGATCGTCGATCGTGCATGTAGAGGATGCCGATGACTATTTAGATTTCAGGCAGTTTGAACGTACATATTGAATGATTTATTGTATCCTTCCTTAATTGCTTTGACTTGTGCCTGTCGAAGTTAAGCCACGTTCGATCGATCCGTTTGACGATCTCGCTAGCGCAGCCGTTCTTCTGATGAATCGCGTTAGAATACCATTGTTGCAAACAATCTTTACATATGACCTCGATCGCGACCTCGACTGCGAATCAAACCTGGCTGTGGCGCGGACAGCAGATTAATTATCAGACTGCTGGCGAGACGGGTGCCGCCGTCTTGCTAATTCATGGTTTTGGAGCTTCAGTCGGTCACTGGCGCAAGAATATTCCCGTGTTGGCAGAGAACTGTCGCTGTTATGCGATCG
>NZ_JANPGM010000345.1:0-4531 GCF_031423935.1 Chamaesiphon sp. VAR_69_metabat_338 | reverse complement strand
CCAAAATCTTCCAAAAACATCACTAAAGTATTGTGATGTTTTTGCAGATCGTAGGCGCGAACGACACCCTCTAATTGCAAAGAACGCACGATCGCATATTCTTGCTTGTATCGAGTCAGTTCTCCGGGAGTAGGGCAATCCGATCTGAGGACTTTGAGGATCGCTGGTCGATCTCCCAGACTACCGATCGATCGATAGACAATCGAATTGGCACTTTCATAAATTTGTACCAAATCTTGGCGATCGGGAAATGCGAGCATCGCTGAGCCTCTAAGTTCTTTAAGTCAAAATTCGTTTCAACCCTAACACATCTTCCCACGGCAAGCCTTGTTGATAGCGCGACCGATCGTGCCAGCGGAAGGGGGCGAAGATTTCTGGTTCGTGGAGTTCCCAAATTTTACAACGGGGAGCGGGATTTCCCGTAGCTTCGAGAATCGCGTTCACAGCACGGCGCGCGGCTTCGTTTGCACCTTCCATCGTGGCGAGATCGGTATTGGTGCGCACGTAGTCGGAGGCGAGAAAGAGATTGGGAATGCGGGTATATGCTTCCGGTCGCAGTTTCCAGGTATTGACTAGATTGACTAATAGTGGTTCTAGATTACTCTTGCTCGTGACATTTAGAGCCGATCGATAGATGAGTTCGCCATTTTCTTGGGGCATTTTGACCACCGAGCCAAGGTCTGAAAGCGATCTCAATAATGTTTTGGCAGTGCGTTCTTTATCGTTCAATTCTGGGGTCTTTTTGGCCAGCGTTTCCACCGGAATTGTGACTTGTTGTTTCTCTTTAGTATTGAGTTCGTCCAAGAAATGTCGCGCTGGATCGATAATATCCGAGTCGAGAAACCAACTATGTAGATGTTCGTCTTTGAGGATTTCGCGACCATTCACATTGAAGCTTTTCTTCATTTGCGCCCAAACTTCGGCTTTGATTTCTTCATTCGTGCAGTTTCTGGCTTTTTTTCCATACAAAATGCCGATACTTTCGTTGGGATCCTCACCGATATTATCCGTACCCCAATCAGAGATATCGACAGAAATAATCCCTTTAACGCGACCATCGCCATATTCACTCAGATCGACATCCGGCCAGAATTGTTTTTGAGAAATCGCCGTTAATGCCCAGGGCGTATCTACCATGAGAATGTGCCCGTATGTAAGTGACACATCCTCAGTGAGATAAAATTGAATCCCATTCATCCACGCCACACACTTGGCTAATGCCCGAATATTTGTGAAGGTAGTATCGTAGTGATGGAGGCTGCTGTCGATAATCAGGCGATCCATCACTTCTACCGGCACCGCCGAAATATAATAATCGGCGCGAACTTCGTAGGTGCGATCGGTCGTTAGATCTCGAATGGTAGCACTATTAATTCGGCCCTGTTCAGAATCATAATTAATTGCCGCCACTTGACTATTGGAATTGTAATCAACTCCAAAACTGCGTAAATGCGCCAGCCAAGGTTCGATCCAAACTTCATTGGTCGGGCCATTTAATAATCGATCGGTACTAATCGTCGGATTAATCAGATCGAGTACTAGTTGTAAGAAAATATCGCCGACAGTTTTAGTACTAGCGAGCTTGGCTTTGGAAGCCACCAACGACTCAGTGAGTCCTTTAGCCAATAAACTTTGATATTCCGCAGAGAAGCGATGTGCTTCAACAAAAGTCCACCAATCAATTTTTTCATACTCACCAATCCGGCGTTCGTGACAACTGGTAATTAGCTGCCAGATTTTTTGGGAAAAGAATTGTAATTCTCCGGCTTGGAGTCCCGCCTGTTGAGAAATTAATTGCAAGAATGCATCGACTAGCACTCGGAGATCGGTGCTACTTGTCGGCACTTTTGCTGGTATGGTTAGCCCCTCGCGATCGAATCGGGGAATGGCAATCCGGGTGGCATCGGTCAGATTGTCGAATACACCAAGCGGGTTATTCTTATAAGGGATACGCTTCATCGTATCGGTAATATGTTGATAGAACCCTGGGAAAAATCTAAATCCATGTTCTCCTGGCAGCGATTTCTTGCCATCAATCCCACTGTTTGGCACGGGAATACTGCGCGCTTTGCCACCAGGAATATCGCGGGTATCGTAGACAACTACATCAAAACCGCGTTCTGCCAATTCGTGCGCCGCACTCATGCCCGCAACACCACCACCTAAGATTGCAACTTTGTGTTTTTTTTGCATTGTAAACTCCAAGATTATTGTCAGATTATTTGGTTATCGATTTACCGATCGGCAATGTATGTGAGTGTCGTAATAATAGGTAGAAAACAATAAGCTTCCCTTCTATCGGTCACGAACTGTTGAAACCCTGCAACCGTGAAGTGTAGCTCTTCACTAGCGATCTAAATCTTGAATTCACTACTCTCTGGAGCATTTGCGATCGAGCTTTTGTAAAAATGGAAATAGATATTTCTTGTACTAACTTATCTGAGTGCTTAAATTAAAAACATCGGCTTTAAACGGCAACTTGGGAAGCAAAGTTGTTATTTTTCAAGAAAAATAGCCGATACAATTCACAGGCAGGAATTGCTTTGTCGTCTAATAGCCGCACCGATCCCATACTACTTAATTTGTAGGCAACGATCGGTTCTAGATCTACTGGCTCAGTGGCATTCATCACCGCATTCAGGGCGAGTAATAATTCTGGCTGTGCTTCGAGACTGACCCAATGACGTTGCAAGTGATGGTGATAAATGCCGCTAGCTGTAGGTGCAGTTTTTAAAAGTTGTGCCAGTGTCAGATCCTCGCGACTGAGGTGATAGAGTGCTAAGTTGACCAGTGCGGGATGACCCCCGACTAGATCCCTCAGTTGTCCGGCGGCCACGCCATCCTCCCAGTCGATGCCATAGCTGCGCGCTAATTGCTGCACCTCTGTTTGCGAGAAATTATGTAACTGAATCGGCAATCCGACATTGAATGGCGACTGGTTAATCTGCAAGGGGATGTAAATTTCGGTCGAATGCACTACTATCAGCCGGAGCTTTTGCCAAATCGGTAGTGTTTTGGCTTCCTCATACCAAAAGCGCAGCAGCGGAAAAAAATCCTTGGCGATCTGCGGATGCTCGAAAATCCGATTCGCTTCATCCAACGCCAATACCAGCGGAGTGTCGATTTGCGCTAATAAATAGTCTTGGAAATAAGCACTGCAACTAATCTTGCTGCCGATATCTTCGTCCCAATATTCAGCTAGCATCGGCTTGAGTTGCAGCTGGCGCGCGACATTCGCACAGAGCCAACGTAAAAATCGATCGAGATCGCTCAAAGTTGTGGCATCAACTTGGGCGATGTTCAGGCTGACTGTTTGGTATCCCAAGCCTTTGGCTGTGTCGAGCACCCGCATGAGGAGCGATGTCTTGCCCATTTCTTGGGGAGCTTTGATCCGCACCAAGGCTCCTGGTTTCCTAATTTCTCGATCGATCTGCGCTGTCACCGCAGTTCGCTCTAAATAATAAGGGGAGCCGATGGGGACTGCGCCGTTGGGATATTGAGGCGACGTATCTGAGTCAGGCTCGATCGAGCTGAGATCGACGTCGCGATTGGGAGGGCGATGTTCGGGATCTCGATCGAGATCCTGAGCCGAAAACTCTAACTCCAGCGTGGAAATCTCTCGCCAATTGAGTCCTAATTTACGACAGAGTTCTTCAAAAGTCGTGTAGTCCACAGGTTTACCAGTCAAGAAATTACTGACTGTCGCCAGCGCAAACCCGACATCTTCAGCGAGCGAACGTTGGCTGGGAAAACCGTTACGACTGAGTGCCAATTTGACCTTATGAATGCAATCCTGTTGAACTCTGAGGGATCTGGGCATAGAACCTGTAGCCAATGGTGTTTCAATCTTACACTATAATTCAGATTCACTGTAGGCATGAGATATACAAAAATTAGTAAATGACGAGGCGGCCACTCGTGCCTACATAAGTCAGTTACAAGTCAGTCATAAGTCAGTTACAAGTCAGGTTTTAACTCAGTTAGCGGTGGAGTTTAATCGATATATGGCATGAGCCAGCACGGTTAGAACTCGATTCGATCGGGCGAATCTAACCAGGGGTCTGGCGATCGTTAGTACTGTATCCCCGCGTAGAGGTATTTCTAAAATGCTCCAGGATCGTCGGTTGACAGCCCCAGTGTCGAGTTCGCCCCCACTCTTAGTAGATCGCTTGGCAACAGCTCCACTCGATCGGGAATATCCAGCACAGCCAGTGCGGGGTGGCACGATTTTAGCGATCGATAATAATCCGGACGATTGTGACTTACTCGCACGCCAATTAAAACAGCAAGGTTACGTGGTAGCGACTGCCACTAATGCCGCACAAGCCTTGCGACTGCTCAACGCGATTCCCTTCGATCTGATTGCGATCGATGTCCTGATGCCTGGAAGTGATGGGTTAGATTTACTCCAACAGCTCAAGCAAAATCGGAAATTAAAGTACATTCCCGCGATTGCCATCTCCACGCCAGAGACGATCGATGTTGCCCTCAGATGTATCGAACTCGGAGCCGAAGACTATCTACACAAGCC
>NZ_JANPGM010000344.1:0-1836 GCF_031423935.1 Chamaesiphon sp. VAR_69_metabat_338 | reverse complement strand
TGCGGCTTTGACCATGGCATCAGCAGCTTCCACAACAGCAGGAAAACCTTTGGTTTCAATCATTCCCACGGCAATAGACATATATTTTTCGTCCTTAGATTAAATTAGTAATGAACGACTCCGCGCTATTAGGTGCGAGTCATATTTAGCAGTACATGCCAATCATCTTCATAGACTTTTGTCTATGAAAAACTCAATACTATGCATCTGCTAAAGTCAAGCATAGACTGAGACGTCACGCTTTGGCAATATAAGCAACAATTTTATTTTGTTAATTATGGTATCAGAAAGTTTTATGTGACGCCAGAAATTTGCGTACGCTCTTCCCAAGGATAGTTGACAAAAAAAGTTGCTTGTGCATAGTCAAGCATCGACAGCGATTTTGGCCGATCGACGACAGAATTAACAGTCATCGGGAGATATCCGTCAAGCGATCGATTGGCTGAGTCGATCGCTTGAGAGTAGCGGCAGATCGCGATTGCGGCGCATTGTTACTTAGTAGGGCGATGAATCACCTTTTCGATCGTCCGTTTGCGGGCTTGCTCGTCTACACCGATGAGTCGGACGTATGACTTCGGTCGATCGCGCACGATCGCTTCGAGCGCGCGGGCAATGTCTGCCGCATTACTCCCCGCAACTCGACCGCCAGTTTCCCAAGCATTGCTCTTATAGCGACGCTCGTCGGCATACTCAGTGAAGATCCCACTACCTTGCGCGACGAGGCGCGAGATGGTTTCGACAACATCTAAGCCCAAGACATTACTAGTGGCGGGAGTACTAGCTTTATAAGCCGTCTGGCTAGAGCTAGTAGGCATCGGACTGCTACCGCCATTAGTCGCAGTAGTTGCGCGGACGATCGATCCTGGACGATGGACGATTTTCTCCACCACCCGCCGTTTGGCATGGGTATCGATGCCGATAACCCTTACGTAATCATTGGGATGGTTGGCGATACAGTCAGCGATCGCACCGACAATCGCCCCCTCGCTTTGAGACTCGATCCGACCGCAGGTAGCCCAGGAGCTAGTTTGAAAGTGACGTTTGTCGGCACGTTCGATCGCGACTTGGCAACCTTGGTTGAGGAGTTGACGGACGAGTGTTGTCAGCTCTGGATCGGCACCAGTCGCCGCAGGAGTAGCACTAGACTGGCTTGCCGTTGGCGTGCTGTGACTAACTGCGGCATGACCAGAGCCATTTGTAGTAGCGGCAACTGGACGATCTCCAGGACGCTGAATGATGGTTTCGAGTACCCGACGTTTGGCTTTAGGATCGATCCCGATCAGTCGCACGTATTCGCCGCTATGCTCTTGGAGGCAAGCTGATAAACCACTGAAGATATCTGCTTCGCGAGTGGAATTAAAAGCGGCGCAACTCGTCCAAGAACTAGTCTGGAAGCGACGTTTGTCCGCATGTTCCGTACCGACGTTGTAACCTTGCGCCAGGAGTTGCCGTACGCTGGAAATCGTCTCTGGTGAGATATGGGAGGAAATTGCCGCACTCACAGCCTTCAAACTCTCCGATCTGGCAATCCCGTAAAGTCCCGAACTAGAGAAATCGATCGCTTCTTGCAGCGGCGTAATACATTCGATATCATCCGCACAGCGATAGCCCGATCGCAACGAATCATTGATGCTGATAATGTGCGCGGCAAACTTGCGGTCGTCTGGCTGGACATCCGATAATCGATCGGCTTGCTGTTGGTTGGTAATAATCGCCCCCGACGGGACGTATTTACCAGGTGGAATTGTGACATCCTGAACCAGCGCGTGCATCATCACGACACAGCCGTGACCGACTTTGGCATTAAAGACTGTCGATCGAAAGCCGATAAAGCAG
>NZ_JANPGM010000343.1:0-1821 GCF_031423935.1 Chamaesiphon sp. VAR_69_metabat_338 | reverse complement strand
TATGCGGGGGGAACCCCCGCATAAAAAAACGTCAAGACGGGGCACCCCTACACATTAAGTGTCGCAGGGTGGTTTCCTGCACCAGAATAAATATCTTTCAGTTCACTTCAGTGAACTTTCGCTATTAGCCCGAAATTCATTTCAGGGCGGTTAAAGACTAAGCACCAAGTTTTGTTGTGCATTCCATCTACCACCCAAGCCTAAAGCCTAAGAATAGCCATTTGCCGCCAAAAAGTCTGGAGTAATAACTTCACGTTGGCGGTGCGCGTGAGCTTGGGGCGATACCATTAACTTTTCAACGTATTTACCCAAAATATCTGCTTCCAAATTTACCCACTCGTCGGGCTGGAGTTGGGAAAGATTCGTGTACTCGTATGTATGGGGAATGACGGCTACCGTAAACCAATTGCCACCAGCATCGCAATCGGCGATCGTTAAGCTCACGCCATTAACGGCGATACTGCCTTTAGAGACTAGATAGCGACTGAGATAATCCGCCCATTGCTCGGTGAGCGATTGCGGTGCGGCAAAGCGCATTTCCCAGGAAGTGGCGGTAGCCTTACTAGAGACGAGTCTGCCGATGCCATCGATATGTCCGGTGACAAAATGACCGCCAATTTTGCCGCCGACTCGCAAAGATGTTTCCAAATTTGCACGAGTAGATGTGCGATCTCTTTGGCCGATTGTTGTACGATTTATAGTTTCAGGCGAAACAGTAACGATAAAACCTTGTGGTAAAATTTCTTCGACTGTCAAACATGCCCCGTCAACAGCTACACTATCACCAATAGTTAGATCGGTAAGAATTGCTAGCGCATCAGAGCTGCTGCACAAAACTTCCAACCGATCGTCAGTCAAAAGGCGTAAATTTCCCAGCGATTGAACTAGTCCTGTAAACATCTTTTTTCAGTCAAAGTACTATTAGCGATCGAGTGTTTCGTAGGCCATCCTTGATACATGCCGGTACTAATCTTCAAGACCCAAGCTTGTTAGACTAGTTACGTCAGTCTCTATTTTAGACGCTAATGTTCGCAGCCACCTAAATTAAGTAACTAGAGGAAATACCCCAATCTACATACTATGCAAGTAGCAGATATTACATAAGCCACTATAAATCTAACGAATTTTAAACTTTAAGGTTTGTAGCGATCTAGATCGCTAAATTAACTAGAGGAAACCACCACGATCGACACAGCATTAATTGGGATTACATTAAGAGCTATATCTTACAAAGTTTCAACTTCAACGTTCGCAACCACCTAAATCACACTAACTAACTAGAGGAACCTACCATGATTGAAATGAAAGTAGCCGGGATTGCATTAGACGCTGTATCGCGGAGTCCGATCGTGTTACTAAAAGATGCTTCCGATCGTCGTGCTTTACCCATCTACATCAGTCAAGAACAGGCAAAAGCGATCGTTAATGCGCTAGAAAAACAAACCCCACCGCGACCCTTTACTCACGACTTGATTGTCAATATCTTTGATAGCTGCGATCTCAAAGTCGAACGGATCTCGATCAACGCGCTCCAAGACAATACTTTTTATGCGTCGATCGCAATTAATAATAACGGTCAAATCCGCGAAATCGATGCGCGTCCCAGTGATGCCATCGCGATCGCCATCCGCACTAAAGCACCGATTTGGGTGATCGAGGAAGTGATTGCCGATGCTTCGATTCCAGTCGATCGCGATGCGGACGAGCAAGAGCGACAAGCGTTTCGCAGCTTTGTTTCCAATCTCTGTCCTGACGATCTGATCCGCAAAGGTGGTTATGCTTCTTAGGCTTTGGGCTTAGGCTTTAGGCTTTAGGTGGTAG
>NZ_JANPGM010000342.1:0-16802 GCF_031423935.1 Chamaesiphon sp. VAR_69_metabat_338 | reverse complement strand
GGCGCGAGAGTTTCGGTTGCTGTCCCGATCGTGATTAACTGAGTACCCAGCAACCGATTCTTGACATCTAATAATAAGATTGCAAATCGCTCCTGGGTAGACCACATCAGCTCTTGACTGAGTGCCGCGACAGCAGTATCGGGACTCTCGATAATGGCTCGGTCGGGCGGACGCAAGGCACAGGCTCGCTGTCCCAATTCCACAGCGGCGAGAATTGCTGTTGCTTTGGCAGGGCCGATGCCAGGAATGTCCATCAATTCTTGGGGATGGAGATCTCGCAACCTTTCTAACGGATCGCGCTGATGTTGGCCGAGATGATTGAGAATATATTCGCCCAAACCGATCGCAGATAGTTTACCAGGGCCTTGTCCCGTACCTAACAAGATTGCAATGAGTTCCGCATTTTTCAGGTGTTTGACGCCGTGTGCGAGCAAGCGTTCGCGGGGACGTTCGGTACTAGGGATATCGATGATGCGGAGGCTATATGTCATGCCAGTGGCACGCGATCGGTGCGTAGTTAAAACTACTTGTCACTCTACGATTATTCGCCCCTCGATCGAATCGATGCAATGGCCGAACTATTCTTTGTCGATCGCTAAAATCATCCGCTATTTAGCCGCCACTCAACTTCGCTTTATAGCCCAATTTAGTCACGATCTCTAATAATTTTTGACGGTGGTCGCCTTGAATTTCGATCGAGTTATCCTTCAGCGCTCCACCTGCACCACATTGATTTTTAAGTGTCTTGGTGAGGCTAGTCAGTGTCTCTAACGATACTTGAAAGCCACTGACGATCGTCACTGTTTTGCCGCCTTTGCCTTTGCGGGAGACTTCGATCTTAAGTTTGTGCTGGTTAGGTGGTAGTTCGGGAATATCGTCGGTATCTGGTTCTTCGTCGCCGAATTCTCGATAGGCGATTTTGTTACTGTCTTTTGCCATAGTTTCGCGGGTATATTATTTACAGGAAATGAATCGCTCCTACCCAATTTTATCCCACTGCCAAGTTCGATCGAACATGAGCCTGACTTTTGAGTAAATGTTAACATGCAGATCCACAATGAAGATGAAAAAGCTTTGATTGAGTGTTTCCGTCACAATGGAGGAAAACTAATCTACTTTCATTTTGGTCGAAATGGTGTTGCGCGAGATGGGCTGGTGCGGGCAAGAGCTTCTCAGTCAGAGCTAAAAGCTCTAGCTCGTTTGCTACGCAGTGGTCATATCGTCCGTAACGGCTTTGGTGATTTCCGGTGGGTATCTTACAAACTCAAAGGTTTCGATCTTAATTCAACTCAGGTTCAATCACTCGTAGAAACCAGACTAATGGAACAACTTTCTTCTACTGATGCCGCAATCATATTAGAACGATTGCCTGAAAGAATTCGCGCTGCAATGATTGCACGTGCTGTTGAAATTGAGTGCCTTATTGAAACGATAGTTGAGATGGCGATTGCTAATTTCCTGGATGCGGAAGCATTAGGTTTTGCAGATTGTAAGCCAGGACGCGGACAATAGAATCGCATCTCTCATCTATTCCAGTGGCTCCGTTATTGGGTACAATGAGAATGATTCCCATATTCAACCCGTACATGTTAGAGGTTCAGCAATTAGCGGTCAATTACCGAGGGGTATCGGGATTAGATCGAGTCAGCTTCAAGATCGAGCCAGGGCAGCTCGTAGGGCTGATTGGGCCGAATGGTGCGGGTAAAAGTACTTTGCTCAAGGCGATGCTGGGATTGGTGCCGACGGCACATGGCAGCGTTAAATATTGCACTTGTCCGCTGTGCCAGCATTTGGAACAGGTGGCGTATATTCCGCAACGATCGCAAATCGATTGGGATTATCCGATCACGGTGTGGAATGTGGTGATGATGGCGCGCACGCGTCAAATCGGCTGGTTTCGTCGTGCCGATAATGCAACAAAAGTAATGGTCAGTGCGGCACTCGATCGAGTTGGGATGTTGGATCTCAAAGATCGTAAAATTGGTGAATTGTCCGGCGGACAGCAGCAGCGGGTATTTTTAGCCAGAGCATTGGCACAGCAAGCAGATTTATTTCTATTTGACGAACCGTTTACGGGTGTGGATAAGAAAACCGAAGCAGTCTTGATCGATGTATTTGGGGAATTGCGATCGGCTGGTAAGATTTTACTGGTCAGTACTCATGAATGGGGTAAATCGTTGGACAGGCTCGATCGCGTTTTACTGCTCAATCAACGTTTGATTGCCGATGGTTCGCCGCAGCAGGTGATGACATCGGAGAATTTTCAACAAGCTTATGGCACGCCGTTGCATCAACATACTCACAAGGATGTGAGTGCCGATTTATTTTGTTAATCTAAATGCGTAGATTTCGAGCGATGCGGTTTCAATCGTTGGCAATCTGGTTAGCACAGACTGATATACTCGCGTTACATATTGGGCATACTTACTGGGTAATCTCGCGATCGATGCTCTCATGCGGCACAAAAAGTTAACCTCTCCAGAAAAGCCCGTCTCAGACTCGATCGAGTATCAATTCAGATTATTACTTTTGCCTTATCTCTCTTATGGTATTGTCATTTCTTTTCTAGGTGCTTTTGTCATGACAATATTTTTTGTTTTGACGGGGCCTGTAAATAGAGCAATCCCTTTTTCTATTGTTTTCTTATTTGTGTTGTTAATATCAGAAGCAATATTCTGCTATGTCTATCATAAAATACATAGAACTGTATTTACTTTGGAAGGGATTCGCCAGGAGCCATTCTTCCGTCAGAGGATGCATATAAATTGGGAAGAAATGACCTCAATAAAATGCTTATACCTGTTTGGCGTTCGATCTTTAGTGATTAGGAGAGCAAAAGGATTTCCGAGAATATTAACATTCACACCTTGTTTTTATGAGACAGCTAAAATACTCGATCGAGTCCGAGAATTAGCAGGTGAAGAGCATATATTAGTCCGTGCATTAGAAAAAGAATTATCGCGTCCGCGCTACGAACTTACGAAACTATGGGTTGGCGTAATTGGGACGATCGCATTGATGATGAGTATCTATCTCATCGGCGGCAATATGTATGCAGCAGAGCAAGAAAAACCATTAGAACAAGCGATCGCGATTTATGTGCGCCAGCATCCCAAAACTGCACCGAATCAATCGGCGATCGAGTTACAATCACTAATTACTAAATTAGGGCTATCTGTAGAAGTTTTTGGCGATGGTAGTGAAGTAAAGGTTAAGCCAGAGCAAAAAGCGATCGCTGAATGGAAAGAAATTCAAAATACGCTGGATAATTATTTACTAAAAGAACTTAAAAAAGTTGAAGGATCGATCGAGCTACCGCCAGAAAAGTTAGCGATCTATCTCAAAACTCATCAAGCAGAGATTGAAGCGATTGAAACTCATTTAATAAATAATCCCATCCCTAAATGGGGTTTCGATTCTGGCTGGGTAGAAAAGAGCGATCTGAAAGCTGCGGATAGCCCCTTTTCAAAATGGATGAATTATCCTATTCTTTTTACTATCGACAACGTAATCGTAGTTAACACTCTTTACAAACAACTATATCAAGTCGATATTTCTAGTAATTTAGCTGCTCTTGAAAACCTACAGCAGTGTTTTCAAGCTCAGCCGTCATTACTAGGACAGTTAATTAGTAGGATTGGAGAAGATAGAATCTTAAAGTTAGCAAGACGGTTAGATAAAGTACCTACTGGATGGGGCGATAATTTATTTAGTCGCAATCGACGCAGGCAGATGATTAGTGCAATCGAAAGTGAATCAATGGGTGAGACTAGGATATTTCAATCTTCATCTTCACTCGATCGGCTCTTAAATGAATCCCAGAATCCATTGCGATTCGTCCCAGGATATTCTCAGCTAGCACTTCCTCGGATTCGGTTGGCTGCGATCGAGCGGCATCGAGAAGTTGAAAAAGGTCTAGCATCTTGGAGCGATCGAAATATTTGTCACACAGATGGAAAAAGTAATATTAAGCTGACTTCAGGGCTTGAAGATTATAATTATTGGTATTTAATTACTCCCTTGGATCTAATAAATCAATATCCAAAATTGTTGAGAAAAGATTTATCTTGGGAATTGACAACTAGTGTTAGACAAGTAAAAGCTAAATTAGCAGCAGGGGAAAATGTCGATCTGGTAGCAAAGGATTTTAACCTGCCATCGAAGGTTTGTTCTGGAGAAAACTGGACTGCTAAGGCTAAAGATGGAGCTGTATCGATCGAATTCAGTCATCCGCCTGACTGGAAAGCTCTGGGCGTAAGTCCTAAGAATATCGAGCCATTGACATATAAGGTTAAACCAATCGATCGATAATCGATCGGGATGTATCGCCACCGCCAAAGTTGTTAGGGCAATTCGATCGTTACTGCTACACCCCCGACTTCTTCAAGAAGTCGGGGGTGTGTCATCACAAGCTTGGCGACTGCTGTAAGTGCATTATTTTGCTAGTTAATATTAAAAGAGAGGCAATTCATAGAATTGCCTCTCTTTTAATTATTATTGACCCGATCTTAAGTTGTTGGCGGTAAGATTACCCGTTTAGCTAAACCGAGCTTTTGCAATAATTGAATCGACCACCAAGTCATATCTAATTCCCACCACTGCCAACCGCCTTTAGCGACATTGGGATAAGCGTGATGATTGTTGTGCCAGCCTTCGCCATAGGTGAGCAACGCCGCCCACCAGAGATTGCGAGAATTGTCATCCGATTCGTGGCTGCGGTAGCCAGTGATGTGACTGGCAGAATTGATCAGCCAAGTACTGTGCCACAGAATCACCGCCCGGACGAACACACCGTAAATTACAAACGACCAACCGCCGATCGCATACAATAGCAATCCGACAGGAATTTGCAAGAACAGAAAATATTTATCGAGCCAGCGGTAGTAAGCATCTTTTGCTAAATCTGGCGCAGCTTTCTTGTACTCATCCAGATTGAAAAAATTAGATTTTGGGTAAAAAATCCAGAGCATGTGACTCCACCAAAAACCTCGCTTCGCCGAGTAGGGATCTTTGTCCCAGTCTTCGGTATACAAATGGTGTTGGCGATGTCCGGCTACCCAGAAAATCGGGCCGCCTTGGAGTGCTAATGCGCCCAGTGTGGCAAAGACATATTCCAACGGTTTGGGCACCTGGAAGCTGCGATGTGTGAGCAAACGGTGAAAGCCCAGACAAATCCCGATCGATCCGAACAGCCAATGCAGGAAGATTGCCGCTCCGAGTGCAGACCAATTAAAGTACCACGGTGCCGCTAGCGCAATCAGATGAAACGAGCCAAAGAAGAACACATTCGTCCAACTCAATGGAGCCGTTTCCTGTCGCTGCGAGCTATTTTCAATCGAATTAGCAGTCATAATTTAGGTTTTAGGTTTTAGCGAAAAGTGCGGTCTTGGGGTTTCCCCTGCTTGGGTTCGTTCCATGGTCGGGGCACCCGACCGGACGAACTCCGCTGTCTTGTCGTTTTCTTATTCGGGGGGAACCCCCGAATAAAAACGCCGCAAGTGAAGCACCTTTTCAAGACAGGTTTTAGGCTTTGAGGTTTTAGGCTTTGGGCTTTAGGTCTGAATTCCCGACTGAGAATATTTCCCCTAATAACTAAGACCTAATACATGACGCCTGATTCTAGGTATAGTAGAAAGGCGGTGTGCAAGTAACGCTTGCATTTACATCCTAACAAGCTTTTTTCAAATGTGCAAGTATCACTTGCATTCTGGTTCGATCGATACTTATGCAAGTTGACATAACTTATATCCCATGCCATCTTCTCGCAATCTCAACCGTCAAAAAATCATCCAAGCCGCGATCGAATTATTCGCGAGCCAAGGGGTGAGTGAGACGACAACCAAGCAAATTGCCGAATTGGCGCAGGTAAATGAAGTGACTTTGTTTCGTCAATTTGGGAATAAACATGGGTTGCTGCTGGCGGTAATCGAAGATGCGGATGTGTTCGCACAGTTGGGACAGAATTTAGCGACCGAATTGCCGCCAGCGAGTAATTTGGCAGATATGCTCAGAGCCTATGCCAATACCTGCCTCCAAGCACTAGAACAGACTCCCGCCGTGATTCGATCGCTCGTGGGTGAGTCGGGGCAATATTCCACCGAAAATCGTCAAGGTTTGGGACGCAGTTTCGATCGCGCCAATCGTCGCGTCGCTAAGTATTTAAAAACCAATATCGGCGAATCGCAGTCGGATTCGCAATTACCAATCGAGCAATTAACCAGCTTATTGCATACAGTATTATTCGGCTATGCGACGATCGAATTAACTAGTGAGTATCATGGCTTATGGCGCGATCGAGTGGATTTTCTCGATCGAGTCGTGGCTTTATTTACCACTGGAGTGGTTGCCGGAGATCGCGATCGATTAACTGTAAATAGTCCCGAACATCTTACCATCGAGCAAGATTTACCGGAACCCGTCGTCCATCAAATTCTCCAACAAGCCAAGAAACACAGTCTGCAAGCTTACGCGCTGGTGTATGTTTTATTTGGTGCGGGATTGAGTGCCAGTGAAATCGTCGCATTGACTCGATCGAATCATGTGAGTAGTAGCGATCGCCAGTTATTACAAATAACTCACGGCATGGCGCGTCAAGTACCTGTCAATCAATGGATTCTGGGCAAACGCTACGGCACTTATCTCAAAAATCCTCTGACACAATGGCTCAGAAGCCGTAAAGATACCAATCCGGCTCTATTTATCAATCCAGATGGAACGGCATTAACAGCAGCCAATTTGCGCCAACTGTGGCAACAATCGATCGCCGAAATTCTCGCACCGACTGACGAACCACCGACGATCGAACAAGCGCAAGCAACTTGGTGCGTGGAGATGATAATGCGCGGACTATCGATCGACGCAATGCAAGTATTAACGGGATGGGAAACTAGTCAACTGGAGCCTTATGTACATCGCGCCAAAGAGTTGACGGTTTTAGCACAAGCATTTAATGTCGATCGTAGTTCATAAGTTGACTAGCGATCGGCAATCTCTTGCTAAGAGGATGTTTGGAAAGTCCAATTGCTACGTTTGCAGTGGGCAGATCCCCCTGTCTTGTCTCGCTTTTATGTGCAGGGGAACCCCGCCCATAGCGAGCCGCTAAATCCCCCTTAAAAAGCGGATGCGCGTACTGTTCGGGTTCCCCGACAGTGTAGCGCACCAAGCGGGGGACTTTAATCCGGTTCCCCCCTTTTTAAGGGGGGTTAGGGGGGATTTTCCAGGGTTTATGAGTGCTATGCGATACTTTCCAAACATCCTCTAAGGGTACCCACAAGCACTAGTAGATTTAAACTGGCGCAAGATGTAACTATAAAAAAGCCCCACTCCCAAAATTGGGAGCAGGGTTTGGGTGAGGGCAAGCTAATCGTCACAATTCACCACTAGCGATCGATTGAATCAATCTCGGCGTGCTAGGATCGAACCCAGCAATATCCCAAGAGTTAGGATCTTTAGAATCTACCAACGAGATATTGTTCGGCACCAGCGAGATGTAAATTGCCTTCGCATCGGGATTCACTTTTTGACGATATTCCGCTAGAGCTTGAGTGGGGTGTTGACTACCCGCCCAGCTTTCGCAGTCAGTCCAAAAACAAATTACGTCTGCATAGAAGTTATTTTTAATCATCCATTTGTAAGCAGAGCTAGCATCAGTACCGCCAAAGTTGAGATCGCTAGCTTTTTTAATTGCCGAACTAAACGAGTCGCTGCGGTTGATTTTCAAATCGATAAAACTCGTTGAAAATCCACGAATCATATAGTTTTTTTCCGCCTTTGCCGATGCTAAAGCCATCGTCGTCGCGATTTCACAACAGGTAAGATTAATCGAACTCACCGAGTAGTAAGACATCGAACCAGAGATATCGACAGCGTGCATAAACACCTTACCAGTAGGCTCGATCGCATCGAAAGACAATTCCAGAGCTGTTTCCAAAATATCGGCAATCCGAGGTACGGGCGTCCAAGTTTTGCTACTTTTGCCCAAACTACCACCAGAGCGGTAAGTTTTGAGTGCTTTGAGAATATCGATCGGGTGAATCCGTCCTTTGCGTAAGTGTTCTTTACTATTGAGGATTTTCTCAACTCGATCGATATTATGCTTGCATCTTTTGGAGTAAGCAAAGATGCCAATTTCGGTTAAAGAACCGAGATTTCGCAACAAGGCACCGATCGGCATATCTTCAAACAACAATTGCCAAGCAGCAATATCCATTTTGCCCACAGGTGCAGCCATTTCATGAGTCAAGCGACCCTTAGAAATTGCCTCCTGAGTTCGATCGGGATTGCGTTTCAACCATTCATACCACCAGATCTGATTCAATGCTGCTGTCGGCGATTCTGGGGGCAATGTATCCCAACCATTAGTTACCCATTTAAACAATAAATCGCGATCTTCGGTTTGGGGTTTGGCATGAAATAATCGCAACGCATCGCGATTGGAAAAACCGTGACGTTGTTGATATTTCAATAATTGATAAGCCAAGGCTTTGGTATCGCCTTGAGATAACCAATTCCGACCGGCTTCGCGGACGATTTTACCGAAACCACGCACGGATTTGGTATAACTCATCCACTCATAAAAGTGGCTGGCTGTCCGCACTACTTGAGGAAAAATCGATTGAAATGCTTGCTTTGCGGCAGGAGTTTCACCCATAGAAAGTAATACCAATGCCCAAATTGGCGCACTATTATTAATCGATCGACCGTCAGAAGCATAGGCGATTTCCTGCGCCACTCGATCGGGATCTTCAGCGATCGCTTTTTCCAAAACATCGACAAAATCATTCGTTAATTCCCATTTGGTGGCGTAATAACTACCATTACCAGTCCCGATTAACAAGCATCGACGCAATGTCCGCCAAATGCCCGCCTCGAACATATAACCACTGGACTTACCTTTAATCATTTCTGATTCGCGTCCAGGAATAAGTTGAGTTTGGGGGGTATTTTGGACTTGTTTGTTTCCGAAAAAGAATTGATAAACCATGTTATTTGAAACCTCCTTCAGCCCGTGAGGGCAATAGTGCAACAGTGAATAGTGGATAGTGAATAGATCGTAGTAGGGTGCGTTACGCTGTCGCGGTAACACACCGAATAATAAATCTCACTATGGCAATATCACTATCAATTGCTGAGGTCGAATATTTTTGATTCGATCTCAATTCAGCAGAGTGGGATTTGCACCCACACCTCCAAACGAGAACATTATCTACTCATGCCTTACAGGCAATAAGTTGAAAATGTGGAATGGTATCCGATCTAATTAGACGATCTGCTGTTGTTTACTAATTACGTTGGTCATTAGTAATACTCCCAAGGGGAATCGAACCCCCATTTTGGTGTAGAAAGCACCATGTCCTAGCCGTTAGACGATGGGAGCAAATCGGATGCTGAGAGTAACAATTACTCTCACTGCCTCGCTAGGAATCGAACCTAGAATGCACGACTCAAAATCGTATGTGTTGCCAATTACACCACAAGGCAATATTTGGTTTCGATCGCGATCTTTTAAAATCGCATGGAACTGGCGAGAGTCGAACTCACAACCGATCGCTTATGAAGCGATTACTCTAGCCATTGAGCTACAGTTCCAGAGTTACTGTATTGTTATGACTGATTAAAGTCATATGAAACTGGTAGGAATCGAACCTACGACCTCCCGCTTAGAAGGCGATAACCCTTGTTCTACGTCCCCTAGAGGCAAAAAGTGAAGAAGGATGTTTTAGGTGCTCTATCCACTGAGCTACAGTTCCTCAAATTAATTGATAATTGATAATTGATAGTTGATAATTAAGTTTTTAGAATGGAAATTACACTCCTTTTGGTTTTTAAATACCAAGTCTTAGATTAAGAATTGGACGGGATTGACGGGATTTGAACCCGCGACTTTCCACTAGACAGGTGGACACTCTTACCACTGAGTTACAATCCCAAAGTTAGGTGGGGTGGGATTTGCACCCACGTATGGCTAAACCACGATAATCCTCATCTGTCGTCCCTAACGGGTAAATTAAGCGAAAAGGAATAAATTAGCTGCCTTACTACTTGGCTACCCACCTAAATGATGTTTTGAGGTAGCGAGACGGGATTTGCACCCGCATTTCCGACGATCGAGGGGGGGTTCGTTAAGAGCGATAACCCTCAGATCTGCGCCCCTTGCGGGTAAAAATGGTACTTTGCTATTAAATTACTCGCTACATGAAGGTGAAGGTCGCTGCGATTAAGTGGTGTTCATTTTTTGTTGCTCCTGTGTGGTTGTGTTTGTTTCCATGTCCACAGAATAGCCTTGGCACTCGACCCGAAGCTAATGGTCGATTGTATCGCCACAACAACGTCTGGAAAAGGATTTCAGACTTAGGGGAAATATTTAACCTAGGGGATACCCCGAACTTCGATCGGAAAATTAGCTTGTAGTTAGTCTTGAAGATAGCTACTGCTGAATCCCCGTTAGCCTTTGCAGTAGTGAGATCGACTCTGTTCCGAGATCTGCTCGACCTCACATCTTGAAACCGACTGTGATGAGGACAGAGTTACACCCCGTCCTCATCACAAAGCGATCGACGATCGACTATCTAAAAAGCCCGATCGTAAACTGCGCTAAAATAGTCTGGCTATCATTCAATCCCATCTAAGATATGACTCACGCAAAGATCGAAACTGAAAAAGGCACTATTAATATCCAGTTTTTTGATGCTGATGCTCCCAATACTGTCAAAAACTTTGTTGATTTGGCAGAAAAAGGTTTTTATGACGGTTTGACTTTTCACCGCGTCATCAATAATTTTATGATCCAAGGTGGTTGTCCCCAGGGTACGGGTACTGGCGGCCCTGGCTACAAGATTAATTGTGAGATCAATCCTAATAAACACCAAGCTGGTAGCCTCTCGATGGCACATGCTGGTAAAAATACTGGTGGCAGTCAATTTTTCATCTGTCACTCCCCACAGTCCCATCTAGATGGCGTACATACTGTGTTCGGTAAAACCGAAGATATGGATGTGGTCAATGCTATTAAAGGCGGCGATAAAATGCTCTCAGTCAAAATTCAACGCGACTAGTAAATTGAGTTGGGAGTCGATCGTTGTTACTTTGCCTTAATCCCACAACGCTTTAACACCAGATGCTCCAGGCACTCGCAACTAAACGATCGATCTTCCCGACTCTCGATCGATTATCCCTTGTCCGAGCCGATTCGGGTATCGATCGAAGCTTGGCAAGCTCTCCAAGGCAGCTATTGCCAGTTCTGGGGTGTTAACGCTCGCCGCTAATAAATAGGTGTAGCAACCATACCGACGAGCAGTTGCAACAATCTGCAAGGTTTCGAGATTATCGATCGAATTAGGATTGCGAACGGATTATTCGTAAAAAACAACCACCATTGTAAAATCTCACGCTCTCGACAATCTTGAATTGAGTTTAATACAAAATTTCAGTTCGGATGTTATGGTTATTCTCGCAATCGATCGCGAGCCATAGCCAGTCGCGGATCGCCTCCAAATTTATCATCCTTCACTCTTGGCACATGTCTACATTTCCGATCGTGCCACACTTGAATGGTTATTGGCAAGACGCATTTAATTTAAAGCAACATCTCCACCAGTTTCTGGATCTCGACCCCGAACAGTTGGAGCTAAAATTTACCACTGCTTTACAAGATTTAGCCGAACTCGGACGTCGGGATTTTGATTGGGAAAAAGCGAATGAATTTTATCGAGATCGCGTGGGTGAAGCTTATTTATTTGAATTAGCAACTTGGCATCTGACTAGTACCGATTATATTGGCGATACGCTACGATTAATTGCCGACAATGCTCGGGGGAGAGTATTAGATTTCGGCGGCGGCATTGGTACTCATGCGATCGCTGCTGCATTATGTCCGGCAGTTACTCATGTTATCTATTGCGATATCAATCCGATTAATTACGATTTTGTCCGGCACCGAGTGCGGCAATTAGGTTTGGAATCGAAAATTACTTGTTGCACGGAATTAGCCCCGACAGAAACTTTCGATACCATTAACTGTTTTGATGTAATGGAACATTTACCAGCTCCCAGCCAGCAGTTACTTCAATTTCATCAGATTTTAAAAGCTGAAGGAAAAATGATTACTAATTGGTATTTTTCTAAAGGCTCAAACCAAGAATTCCCCTTTCACTTAGACGACCCTAAAACGATCGATCTCTTTTTTAGAACACTCCAATCCAATTTTATTGAAATTTTCCATCCTTACTTTATTACTACTCGCTGTTATCAGAAAATGTTGTAGAGATCCGATCTCTTGCTTGTCAATATCTACATTCATATGTAGATATTGAAGCATTGGCAAGATCGAAAAAAGCTCCATATGGAGCTTTTTTCGATCTCGATCTACTCGATCGCTCGGCACTAATATCTGAAGTTAGAAGCGGTATGCGCCGCCAACACTCAAATACCCACCATCTCTAAACTTATAGTTAGCATTGAGTGCGATCGTATCGCTAATATTATAGTCAGAACCAACTTCTAAATAGATTCCCGATCCAGTTCCCGAAACACTAGCTCCTGGAACGCTAACGGAAGCAGTCGCACCTAAAAAGCCAACTCCTGCGTAAGGTTTAAATTCAGATTGAGGTAGATTGAAGTCATAGGTAGCACTAGCACCATATAAAGTCAAAGATGCACTAACTGGACCCTCAGATCTATTCCCAAATTGAATGAAGGGTCTAACCGAGATATCATCCGCAACTTTGAACTTGGCATTAATACCATAAACAGTATTACCACTACCAAAACCAATGCTGGGGCCGACGTAACTAGTTTTTTCTTGTGCGCTTACACTACCACCAGAAAACATGACAACTGCAGCCATACCGAGAGAGGAAGCTACTGCCAAGATTGAAGATTTACGGGTCATAACTAAACCAAGGTAAAGAATTATGTCTATCACTACATTTATACTCTGGATGCTATAAATTCGTCAATAGCTAATCTAGACTGAGGCTGGCAAATAGTCCTCGCCATGAAGATTGTCGTCTTGGTAAAATAGTGACGCCAATTATTCATTACTCTGCTAATCCCACAAAATCGCGAACCACCTTGCTAATTCCAGACGTCACTCTGGCTAGTTTCTCGAAGTCGATTTTGTCTGCTGTATCTGCCCATGTGTGATAGTGCGGATAGCGAAACGGTGCGGTATCGGTAATCATCAGAGCTTGATAACCTTGTTGCCAAAACGACCAATGATCCGACCAACCTACACCCTCAATCGCACTGGGTAAAGCCGCGCCTTCAGAGGGAAATTTAGCTTGAGCGCGAAAGGAGCGAATCGTATTGCGGAGCAATTCTCGCGAATCGAGATCGCTAATCAAGCCGATGAAATTGCCTTGGCTGGGATATAACCAGCTCAGTGGTGGGGGATATTTTTGAGAATTGGCTGTATCGGTAAAATACCCCAATGTCTCCAGGCTAAACATCCCCACAATTCGATCGCCCCGCTCTTTAGCCGCTTGGGCATATACGAGGCTACCCATATTCTTCGTCCAAAAGAAGGGCGGTTCTTCGTTGGTAAATTCGACAAATCTGAGCGTGCGCTGGGGTTTGGTGCCGACAAATTCGCGCGCCAGGGCTAAGACTGCGGCTGCGCCAGTAGCGTTATCATTTGCGCCAGGACTGGTAAAAGCACTATCGTAATGTCCACCGATAACCAGGATCTGTTCGGACAAACTACTGCCAGGGATTTCGACTTCGAGGTTGCTATAGATTTTACCCTCGACGGTGTATTTCTGCTCGCGAACCTTATACCCCACTTGAGTTAATTCTCGATCGAGAAATTGTTGCGCGGCGACCAGGTTTTGATAATTGTCGCTATTTCGCCTACCGATCGTACTAGCCAGAGCGTTCACATCGCGCTTGAGCTGGATTTGCAGTTCGATCTCTTTGGCACTCAACGGTGGCAAGGCTTGGTGATAGCTTTCTCCAGGCATCCACACCATCAACGACCACCCAAAGATAAGTACTGAGACAATAACTAGGGCAAGGATTGCCAATCTTTTGAGGGAGGTACCGTCGAAGAGCTTGAGTTTCACAGTGACCTGATAAATATAGAGCGACACACACCTATCCAGAAACTATAATATCATCGATCGCGTTTTCTGAGAAAGGATCGTCGATCGAGCCAGCCAAGGCAATGCAAAACTACTGCAATAGTCGCTCGATCCGATTGAATTGACGCTCGACCGCTTGCCACCGCTGATGATTATGCGGATCGAGTTTGAGCGATGCTTTGAGATAGGTGCGGGCTAGATTCAGTCGGGTGCGGCGATTGACTAAATCTTGGGCGTATTTGAAATAGATTTCGGATTGCTTGTTCGAGATTTCCGGTCGATCGGGAACGACCCGCGCTAATAAATCGATAACTGATACTGCTTTTTCAAAGTTCTCTTGGCGGATTAATTTTTCCAGGTTTTCAAAAACTTCTTGTTTGAGCTGTAAGTCTGGTGGCGATAAGGGTGGATCGACAACATAATTGACGCGCACCCGATCGACTCGATCGCGACGAGCCACAGCGTCACTTGCATCGTCAGATTGTCGATCGTCGATCGCGCGTGCTGATAATAGCAGTTGATAAGCTTGATTGAGAGTATAAAAGCGATCGCGAGCAGTAGGCTCATTAGGATTGAGATCGGGATGAATTTCTTTAGCCATCTGCCGATAAATCATTTTGATTTCCTCGATCGACGCTGATGGCTGCAACCCAAATAATGCATAGGATTCTTCGAGCGTAATGTTACTGCCAAGCATCTGGAAAATTCTCAATCGCGATCGAATTATAATCGATCGGCTTGGCTGCCTACCTCGGTGAATTTACAGATCTCGTTAGGTAGATATCAGGGATGGGCAAGGAGAAGATCTGAGTTTGTGGCGTTGCTGTGTGCTTCATCTGTCAATCTCGATCGAGCCGTGGTTAAACAGAAATTTTCCGCGCTCGTGTTAAAATAAGGTACTTACATTTGGAAAGGTGGCAGAGTGGTCGATTGCGTCCGACTTGAAATCGGATGAGGCGCAAGCTTCCGTGAGTTCGAATCTCACCCTTTCCGTTCATTGGGGCTTAGGTATCAGGCTTTTTGTGACTTGAAGGTAAAGTTGGCCAACATGTCCAACTTTACGTACCGAGAATAGTTGTCCAACTTTACGTTATAAAATTCAAGCCCAAGTTTCAAGGTTTTGAGTATCATACTGCTCGACGTATACACTAAATATTTTAAATACGTAGCTGTTACTTTCTGGCCTCGATCGCGCCTTTTAATCCCGCTCGGTGAGGCATTGCGACAGAATACAACCGAAAACCTGCTTTGGTAGCCCTCAATGGCGTACTCTCTCGCCCTCGTTTTTGTAGCTCAAACAGCCCATATCAAATTCCAAAACTGCTTCAGAGCAAACGTTACAATCCTACCCAAGCAGGTTTTGACACGAATCAGGTGTAGCCATATTTCTTGATAAACCAAGTTTTGACAAATTGAGTTAATCCACAATAGCAAGTCAGAATGCCAGCTAACCAGAGAAAATAAACCGCTGGTAACGGTACAAATCCCAAACTAGATCCGATTGGCGAAAATGGCAGATACATCCCGATACACATCACAGTCGCGGTAATCAGCAGCATCGGTAAAGAAGCTCGACTCTGGAAAAAAGGCACCTTAGCCGTCCGAATAACGTGGACGATGAGGGTTTGAGTCATTAGACTTTCGACAAACCAACCTGTTTGGAATAAGGCTTGATGTTCTACAGTTGTTGCTCCAAATACAAACCACATGAGGGCATAAGTAGCATAGTCGAAAATAGAACTAATCGGCCCGATAAAAATCATAAACCTGCGAATATTTTCAATCTTCCATTTAGGTGGTTTGACGAGATCTTCCCGATCTACATTATCGAAAGGGATACCCGTTTGTGAAAAGTCGTAGAGAAGATTATTGATGAGGATCTGGACTGGCTGCATCGGTAAAAATGGTAGAATCGCACTCGCCCCCAAAACGCTAAACATATTCCCAAAATTAGAACTAGTACCCATTCTGATGTACTTAACTATATTAGAAAAAGTCTGGCGACCGATCGTAACTCCAGATTCTAGGACTAGTAAGTTTTTTTCAAGTAAGATAATATCTGCTGACTCTTTGGCAACATCAGCAGCCGTATCGACCGAAATACCAACATCTGCTTCTCGTAAAGCAGCAGCATCATTAATGCCATCGCCCATATATCCGACAATGTTGCCTGACTTTCTTAATACCTGAATCACCTTAGCTTTTTGGGTGGGCGAGAATTTGGCAAAAATGGTGGTAGTTGCAGCAATCTCGGCTAACTTATCATCGGCTAAAGATTCAAGATCGCTACCTAACAAAACATTTTGCACGGGCAAGCCAACATCTCTACATATTTTTCGTGTAATAACATCATTATCTCCAGTTAAAATCTTCACCTCGACTCCATTGCGCTTGAGAGCTTTAAGTGCCTCGGCTGCTGAATCTTTGGGTGGATCGAGAAAGGCAATATTCCCTAATAAAATCAGATCGCTTTCATCGGCGATCGCGCAGTGAGATTGTTCTATTGAAATCGTTTTATAGGCTACTGCAATCACCCGTAAGCCATCAGAGTTGAGCTTTTGTTGTAAATCGGCAACCCTAGTATGAACTGACTTATCGATCGGCAAAATCTTATCATCGACTTTGAGTTGAGTGCAGACTTTGAGAACTTCTTCAACTGCACCTTTGCAAATCAAAACATGGTCTTTTCCTGTTTCAGCGATAATTACCGACATCCTTCGCCGC